>PMOG01000083.1 GCA_003161555.1 Vulcanimicrobiota bacterium
CTGCTCAACGACTGGAGCGCGCGGGATATTCAGGCGTGGGAATACCAGCCGCTGGGTCCCTTTCTCTCGAAATCGTTCGCCACGTCGATCTCACCGTGGATCGTGACGCTCGACGCGCTCGAGCCCTTCCGGGTCGCCGAACCGGCGCGCGATCCCGAGCCGCTGCCGTACCTGCGCGCGCGCGAGAGCTGGGCCTACGACGTCGAACTCGAGCTGCTGCTGCAGACGGCGCGCATGCGCGCAGGCGGCGTGCCGGCGCAGGTGCTCGCGCGGACCAACCTGCGCCGCACCTACTGGACGGTGGCCCAGCAGCTGGCGCACGTAACCGCGAACGGCGCGACGATTCGGCCGGGCGACCTGTTCGGCACCGGCACGATCTCAGGCGATCAGCCCGGCAGCGCGGGCTCGCTGATCGAACTGACCTGGCGCGGGCGCGACCCGCTCACGCTCCCCGACGGCGAGACGCGCACGTTCCTCGAAGACGGCGACACCGTCACCATCCGCGGACGCGCGCGGCGCGACGGCGTGCGCGTCGGGTTCGGCGACGTGACGGGAACGATTCGCGGCTGACGCCGCCGCTTCGCGTACGCGGCGTTATGCTTCGGGGTGAGCGCGCGGCCCGGCGCCGGCGAGAACGGCGCAGGCGTGCGCGCCCCGGTCGCCGTCTTTCCAGACCCGGAACTCACGGGTGAGCTGCGAGACGAGGTACAATCCGCGGCCGGTTTCGAGATCGTGCGACGGCAGCGTGTCCGGGACCATGAAGCCTGGGCCGTCGTCGACGACGTGCAGGACGGGCGTCGAGGGGTCGAGCCAATCGAGTTCGACGTCGACGATCCCGGGCGTGTAGCGCACCGCGTTGCCGATCAACTCGCCGAAGACGAGCTGCGCGGCGGCGACGTCGACGCCGACGCCGAAGGCGCCGAGCGCTTCGACGAACACTTCGCGGATATCGTAGGTCCGGCGCGCATCTCGCGCGTCGAAGCGCCAGCGCAGGGTCCACGGCCGCGAGCTGCTCGGCGCATCGCCAATCCGCACCGCCATCAGCGCGACGTCGTCCCGCACCGCGCCGTCGATCACCCGCGTCACGATTGCGGCCGCCGGGGAGCGCGCATCCGCGATGCTCGGGTCGCGCAGCGCTTCGATGACGCGCTGCTCGCCTTCGTCGATATCGCGCGTCGATTCGATCAAGCCGTCCGTGTAGAAGACCGCCAGCGCCCAGGGCGGTAGCACGAGCGTCGTTGCGGGCGGCTGCCGGCCTTCGCGCAGTCCGAGCGGAAGACCGCGCCCCGGCAAGCGGCGCACCGTCCCGTCCGCTTCGCGCACGAACGGCGTCGGGTGACCGGCAGTCGCATACACCAGCGTGCGCGTCGACGGGTCGATCACGCCGACGAGGGCCGTGACGATCGCATCGGGGTGCGTGCGCCGCAGCACCGCGTCGGCGGCGTCGAGCAGGCGGGTAGGATCGGTCTCATAGGTCGCCAGCGTCTCGATCGTCTGGCGCATGCGCCCCATGATGACTGCCGCGGTCAGCCCGCGGCCGGTGACATCACCGATCGACACCACGACCCGCCCTTCCGGCAGCGCGATCGCATCGTACCAGTCGCCGCCGATCTCGGCATCGGTCGCGCCGGGATAGTACACGGCATCGAAATCGAGCCCGTCGACCCGCGGAAGCACGGCCGGCAGCAGCGCGCGCTGGAGGGTGACGGCGACGCGGTGTTCGCGCTCATAGAGCAGCGTATTGGCAATCGCGGCGCCCGCGCGCGCGGCCAGTTCCTGCAGCAGCGCCCGTTCGTCGTCCTCGAATGGACGGCGGCGGCGCAAAATCACGCTGCCGAGCTGGGTGTCGCGATGAATGAGCACGTCGCGCAGCGCCGGCGCGTCGGCGTTGAGCTCGCAGCGGCGATTCACGATCGCGCGGCCGCCGGTCAGCCGGATCGTCGCCTCGTCGCCGACCTCGGCGACGAGCAGCTCCGCGAAACGCTCCAGCAGCGTATCGAGATCGAGCGAGCGATTCAGCACGTCGCCGGCACGCGCGACGATGTCGCGCACCCACGATAAGCGCCGCGTCGTATCGATGTCGGTCATCGAACCGAGCCATTCGGTAAGTACGCCGCGCTCGTCGCGTCGCGCAAGCGCCCGCACCAGGTGCCACCGGTAGCGCTCGCCGTCCGCGGTGCGCAGCCGGCACTCGGCTTCGAAATCGTCTGCACCGTCGCGCGACGACCGCAAGCCGGACCGCATTTTCGACAGATCGTCCGGGTGGACGGCATCGCACCAGCCGTAGCCGAGCGCTGCCGTGCGCGGCATCCCCGTCAGCGCGGTCCAGCGTTCGTTGATGAACGTCGCTTCGCCGCGCGGGTCGGCCGTCCAGACGATCTGCGGCGTCGCCTCGGTCAGCAGACGGTACTGGGTTTCGATCGCTTTCCGATCGGTGATATCGGTGAGCATCCCGAGGACGCCGCTGAACCGCCCCTGCGGATCGAGGATCGGACTGGTTGCGATGATCGCCCAGATCAAGCCGCCGTCGGCCCGCACCAGCGTTCCCTCGAAGCGCTCGGTCCCGCCGCGCCGCTGTACTTCGAAGGCGCGTTCCGCCGCCGGCAACGTCTCGGACGTAAGGAACTCGTACAGCGACCTCGCGTACATGTGGTCGGCCGAGTAGCCGAGCATCTCCGCGAGCCGCTGGTTGACGTAGCGCGTCCGCGCCTGCGGATCGAGGATCCAGACGCCCTCTTGGGCCGTGTCGATAATGCCGCGATAGCGCGTCTCGCTGGCGGCGAGATCCGCAAACAGCCGCGCGTTCGCCAATGCCAGCGCCGCTTGACGCGCAACGTCGCCGGCGTCCTCGATATCCCCCGCGCTGAAGCTGCGCCCCGAGCCTCGGGCCGCGCCGAAGGTGAGCACGCCGACGTGCTGGCCCGCGGCGACCATCGGAAGATGCACGATCGCGTCGATCGCAAGACTGCGCAAGGAGACGCTGTCCTCGTCGCTCCAGGTCATGCGCCCGACCCATTCCTCATCGCAGACCGTATCAACCATGGGACGGCCGGTGCGCAGCGCGACGTTGATCGGGTGCTGCAGCGCGTCGGGAGGCGGTGCGATGTTGTACGCCAGTTCCGGTGCCGCACTTAGCCTGCCCATGTCGACGGCGATGCGTTCGAGCCGCCCGTCCGTACGCAGGCTGTCGATGAAGGCAAAGTCCGCAAAATCCCGGCACATGTCGGTCACGAAGGTCTGCGCCGTGCGAGCGAAATCGAGCGATTCGACGAACGTACTGCCGAGCCGGGCCAGCATCGCACGCCGCTGCGCTGCCCGGTACTGGTCGTCGGTGTCGTGAACGGTGCCGTACCACGCGCTCGGCGTACCGTCGGCGTCGAACGCGGGGGTGGCCGCAACGGCGACCCAGCGTGTGTGGCCGGCGGGTGTGCGGATCCGAAATTCATCGCGAAACGCTGTGTGCGTCGCCAGCGCATGCATCCACGCACCGGTGACGCGGTTGGCATCGTCGGGGTAGATGACTTCGACCCAGCCGTGTTCGACGACGGCGGCAGCGGGCCAGCCGCTGAACGACTCCCAGGCGTCGTTGACGTACGCGACCGTTCCGTCCGGGCGTCCGACAAAGATGATCGCCGGCGAACGCTCGACCATTTGCCGATAGAGAAGACCGTCGGCCGTCCCGGTTCCCGCCGCGTCGAGCGTCACCCCGGCGTGTTCCCGGCGCAGAGCGCCTCCTCAGATCGGGTCATGAAATCCTAAGCTGATCATCGCTTCGCTCTGCCGGCGCGCTTCGCGAAACTTTTCCGCTTCGCCCGGCGCCTGCGCTTGCGGCTCGGCGAGCAGACGTGCGAGTTCCTCGTCGAAGAAGCGCGTGACGTCGGCCGCACTGTGCATGCCGTGCCGAATGCGCTGCGCAATCATGAGCCGGTAGATGCGGTCGGTCGCCAGATCCTCCATGTATCCGTCGAGGAGCGAGGCGCCGTTCCCGCTGAGGTATCCGTGGCGATAGCGAATGGCGGTGCGGACCGCCTCGCGCGTGCCGCGTTCGGTGTGTTCACCGACGCCGGTGACCGAGGGCCGCAGGTCGGGCGTCGCGTTCGCATTCGGTTTGCGCCGAAAGCCCTGGTTGGGATCGGGAAACTGCGCGACGGCGATCGCGTTCTGATCCGGATGACCGGTCCAGGCACCGTCGAAGAGCGCCTGCGCTTCGTTGCGCTTGTCCTGCTCGAGGACTGCCAGCGCGCGTGCGTTGAGTTCCGGGTTCGAGCGATCCGGGAAGAGCGCGGTCATCCCGCCGATGGCGAGCATGCCGTGCCGGTGGCACACCTCGGGGATGCGTTCGCGAAGATTTTGAAAGAACGGGACGTCGTGCGGGATCGTATTGCGATCCGGCAGCACCCAGGCCGGATCCTCGAGGTTGAAATGGATCAGCGACGCCATGTAATCCCAGCGCCCGAGGTCCAAGGCCAGCAGATGATCGCGCAGGCGATATGCGAACTCTTCGCAGGCATACGCCATCGGAAAGGCTTCGACCAGCGCCATCGCTTTGATCGCATGCGGATCGGCAAGCCCCTTCGCCTTGGCGACGGCGACGAATACGTCGCGCCACCAGAACGCCTCCTGGGCCGATTCCGATTTCGGTATGTAGATCGCCAGCGGATGTTTGAGCCGCGAGAAATCGAGCTTGTAGGCCAGCAGCGCGAGATCGAAGAGCGAGGCCGAGGTCGGCTCGTCATAGATGCCGGCTTGGGACAGGTGCAGGCCGCGCACCCGCGTCCAGAGCACGGTCGATGACGGATTTATCCCCACCGTCCCGCCGCGCTTCTGGTCGACGTAGGTCAATTCGCCGTAGTACATGGCGACGGTGTTGTCGATACCGAGCAGCGTGCGCGAGAACTCGTTGGCCATCGAGTCCTCGAGATCGATCATCACGCCGGGCGCGCCCGAGTTCAGCATCTTCACGCCGAGTTCGTGATCGTCGGCCGGCCCGGTCATTTGGTTGCGCTGGTCGGCGCACCACGCGGGAAGATCGATGCGCCAGTCCCCTTGCGCCGCGGACGGCGCGGGGTAGGCCGGCTTTTTCCCGGCAATGCTCGCCTCGAGCACGCGCTTGCGCTCGGCGATGGCCGCTTGCTGCCGTCCGGTGAAGGCGTCGTGGAGCGGTCGATAAAACGCCGCGAAACCCGCCGGCAGATCGCGCTCGATCGAGAAGCCTGCGGGTGCGGTGCTCATCGGCGGGATGTGCTCGGTGCTGCCCCGCTTGGAGCCGATCTCGGTCTGCATGACCCACCACTTCGCTGACAGAAGCCTCGGATTCTTGCGCCCGTAGCTCAACTGGATAGAGCGAGGCACTCCTAAGGCCGAGGTTGGTGGTTCAAGTCCGCCCGGGCGCAGTTTTAGAGTCGAGCAATGCGTCGTGCCTGCCGGGGGACCGGCACCCGCAGGCCCAGCCGCTTAGATTCGGCCGCGGATGAGCAGCGCGCCGACGATGACATACCAGATTGCTTGCGCCGCGACGATGACGCCCAGCGTGTGCGGGTTGAGCCGATTCACATGCAGCGCCATCGTCCATAACATGGCCAGCGCCGCGAGCGCGCCCGCCACGCCGGCAGCGCGAGCGGCGCCGCCGGACCGAAACAGATCGATGGACCACAGCGCGATGGCGGCCGAGACGGCCACGATGCCCACGAAGGTGAACGACTGGATCGCGAGCGCGGGCGTCCGGAGCATCAGCAATGCGGCGGCTGCGGCGTCGGGCCGAGCATGCTCCGCAACCGCGGGCACGAGAAAACCGTCGATGACCGCCGCCTGCGCGAGGGCGGCGCAGCCCGCGACGAACGCGATCAGTCCGCCCAAGACCGCCGGACGCTGCAGTCCGCGCCGCATCGCGAAGACGCAGAAGCCGAAGACGGAGAGAAGCAGCACGGCCAGGATCACGCCGTGCACCAGCCGATCCATCGAAGCGCTGCGGACGAGCGACGCCAGTACGTCTGCGGACGATACGCCGGCGCCGACGGGATGATGGGCGATGGCGACGACCGTCAGCAGGGCAGAAAGAACGATCGCCATGCCGGCGGGGCCCCCGTCGGGCATCGCGTCGAGGGAGTCGCGCGTTCGTGCGTCAAGCAAGCGGAAATACCTCGGCGGCTATTCGTGCCACCGTACCAGAGCAGGGAACACAATCGTTGGAGTCCGCGATGGCAGATGTTCGGAAGCGGACGTCTTCGGCAAGATGTCCGGAGCGCGGCAACCGTTCATGACCGGCGACGTCGCCGCGAGCCGGCAAACGCGGCGCACGCAGCAGGCGCTGCTGCGGTCATTTGCCGATCTGATCCTCGAGCGCGGCTACGAAGCGGTGACCGTTCGCGATATCATCGCCCGCGCGGACGTCGGACGCTCGACGTTCTACGAGCACTTCGACAACAAAGAACAGCTGCTGCGCCTCAGCATGATGCCGCTGTTGCGCGTACTCGCCGATGCGGTCGATGAAGGCGGCTCGCTCGAGGCGCTGCGGGCCGTCCTCGCGCACTTCTGGAAGAGCCGGCGCGTCGCGCGCGGCATGTTCGGGGGCGGGACGCGGCCCGTCGTACGGGCGTTTCTGACCGAACTGATCGAAGAACGCTTAGCAACCAACACGCACGGCGCCCAACCCCCGCTGCTCCCCGTGCCGTTGATCGCGTCGACGTTGGCGGAGAGCGAACTGGGTCTGCTCCACGGATGGCTGACGAGCCGGACGCCGTGCGATTCCGATCTGATCGCGCGCGCGCTCGCCGCAGGAACGTCGGCTGCCGCCAAGGCGCTGATGGGTGAACCCGGGCGAGGGGCCCGGCGTTCCGATCGCCCGGCCTAGAGCGTCCCTAGCTGCGCGCTTCGATTTCGAGCCGCAGGCCGATGCGGACGGCGAGGAGCTCGGCCCCATGCTGGTCCGGCGTCCACGGTTCGTCGCTCGCAAAGGTGTCGAAGAAGACCTTCACGGTCTTGACCTCACCGTGGTGATCGAGGGTCGTCACCACGGTCGCGGTGTGGCCGCCCGGAGCCTGCCAGGTGGCCGTTGCGGTGTCGTCTTCGAGCGTTTGTTTCGGCGCCGGCTGCGGCGCGGCAGCGATCTCGTCGATCATCGTGCGAATGGCGGCAGTATACGCGTCGAACGTCACGCGCCCAACTTGGTGAAGGAAGCGTATTCTTCCTCGACGCCCCAAGGTAGCACGGCGTCATGGTAAGAATCATTGCGGAAAGACGCTGCGGGCGGGGTGCAGCGATGCCTTTCGGAGTGGGCTGATCGCACGACGCGTGTACGGTATCGTCCGCGCGGTCTCGCTGCTCGCGGCGCTGGCCTTGGCGGCAGCTTTCGGACCCGACGCGTTCCGCGCGCTGACCCCGGACCAGGGCCTGTTCGCCGCCGGCGCCTTCGCGGTCGCGATCGCATTCGGGCTCTTGCGCCCGCCGACCGCGCATTTCGAGCGCAGCGTCCGGCCGACGCCGGAGAGCGACCGCGTCGGGCTCCTGACGCCGGTGCTGCTGTCGGTGCTGGTGGTCGACGGCTGGTTCTGGGCCGCGGCTTGCAACGTGCTGGCCTATCTTTTCCGCGCGCCGCGCCGCCGCGGTCAGCCGATCCGCGAGCGGATCTTGGGAGCGGCGCTGCGCGTGCCGGCCTGGTTCGCCGCCCAACTGATCGTGCCGCAGCTCCGTGCGCTGGTCACCGCCGCGCCGACGCTCCAAATGATCCTGTGGTTCGTCGCGGTCGCGGGAAGCTATGTGTTGCTGACCGACCTGTTTTGGATCGATCCGTTGACCGCGCTGCGGCAAAACCGGTCGCTGTTGCGCATCTGGACGCATCATCTCACCGACCGCGCGACGATGCTTACCGTGGCCGTCGAGGCGGCCTGGGCGTTTGTGATCACGCGGGTCGCGCTGCACGAAGGGCCGCTGCTCGGCCTGGCGGCGCTGGCTCCGCTGATCGTTCTGGCGGTGACGTTGGTGCGATTCGCGCGCGTGAACGCGCGCCTCCATCGCCTCGCGCTTTCGCGCGAGGCCGTCGACGCGATGCTGCGGGCGACCGACCCGCAGCCGCAGATGCGCTCGCTGCTCGAGAGCGTCAACCCGCGCATCGTTCGCGAAGCCGTTGAGGTCGCGGCGTTCGGACGTGCCGGCACCGATCGCTGGTCGCGCGTCGTCCGCTTCGGGCCGCCGGTAGTCGCGGAACTCGAACACCTGGGGGCGCGCGTGCTGCTCGAACTCCAAGTGACCGGTGACGACATCGCCTCCGATGCCGGCCAGGACGGCATCGCCACGGCGTACGCCGCGCGCGACGTGCAAGGCCGGCTGCGCGGCGCGCTGGTCGTCTATCGTGCCTCGGGCGCCGCCGCGCAGGTGGCCGAGCGCGAGTTCGCGCGCGCAGCCAGCGAGTTGGGTCCGCTGCTCGGCGAGTACGGTGCGATCGCCGCGACGCGCAGCGCAGCGTCGGTCGATACGCTGACCGGCTTGCCGAACCGGCGCGGCGTCACGCGCGCGCTTGAGGATACGATGGCGCTGGTTCGGGCGGGCGGAAGCTGCTCGGCGTTGCTGCTCGACGTCGATCACTTCAAGTCGATCAACGACCTGCTGGGTCATCAGACCGGCGACCGCGCCTTGGCGCAGATCGGCCGCATCATCGCCGACAACATCCGCGGAGCCGACGTGGCGGGCCGTTTCGGCGGCGAGGAGTTTCTGGTACTGCTGCGCGATGCCGGTCGCGAGCGGACGCTGCAGGTCGCCGAGCGCCTCCGGGCGGCGATCCAGGCCGGCGGCGTCGTCTACGCCGACGGGAAGCCGGTGACGATCTCGGTCGGGGTGGCGTACGCGCGGGCCGCCGATGGTCCCCACGACGTGATCGAGCGCGCCGACCGCGCGCTCTACCGCGCCAAGAACGCCGGCCGAAACTGCGTCGTCGAGTCACCGCTGCTCGCGGTCTGAACATTTGTTGCGCGAGCGCATGCATCGTCCGGATGATCGTTTTCAAGCGGTCGCGGCGCCAGGATTATGCTGGACGAAGGCGCAGCAATCCGGCAATGGTTTCGAGCTCCCGCTCGGGACTCGGGCGGTGGAGTCCGCCTCGCATCAGCGAAACCGCCCCTCGCACGGGCCAATGACTCCTCTTGCACCGGCGCGCCGCGCCGGGCGGGAGGAGTATCGATGAGTCTCGCAATTCCGGCCGACAACCTGTGGGCCTTCGCGGCGGTGTGGCTGGCGCTGGCGACCGGCGCCGCGTTCCTGTCACGGCGCATCGGCCTGGCTGCGGCTCTGGTCGAGATTTTGCTCGGCGTCCTGGCCGGGAATCTGATCGGGCTGCGTTCGAACGCCTGGGTCGACTTCATCGCCGGCTTCGGCAGCATCATGCTGACGTTTCTCGCGGGCGCCGAGATCGAACCCAGCGTCCTGCGCCGTCAGCTGCGGCCGGCCGCGGTCATCGGCGCCATCTCGTTCGGCGCGCCGTTCCTGGCCGCAATGGCCTATGCGCTTTTCGTCGCGCACTGGACCTGGGATGCGTCAAAGATCGCCGGGGTCGCCATGTCGACGACCTCGGTTGCGGTCGTCTACGCCGTGATGGTGGAATCACGCCTGGCCGGGAGCGACTTCGGGCAGCTGATCCTGGCGGCGTGCTTCATCACCGACCTGGGAACCGTCGTCGCTTTGGGCCTGCTGTTCGCAAACTACAACGGATGGCTGGCCGCGCTCGTCATCGCGATCGTCCTGGCGATCGTCTTCGTGCCTAAGATCCTGCCCGCCGTTTTCTCGCGGACGGAGCGCTGGGTGAGCGAGCCGGGTCTGCGGCTCCTGTTCCTGATCATCCTTACCTTGAGCGCGATCGCGACTGCGGCGAAGAGCGAAGGCGTGCTGCCGGCGTACTTCCTCGGTCTCGCCTGCGCGGGTTTTCTGTTCGCGAACCCGGTCATCGCGCGGCGCCTGCGCTCGATGACGATGGGCTTCCTCACGCCCTTCTATTTCCTCAAAGCGGGAACGCTCGTTTCGTTCGCGGCCGCGGTCGGCGGAATCGGTGCGATCGCAGCCTTCTTCCTGGTGAAAGTCATTGCAAAATGCGTCGGCGTCTTTCCGGCGACGCGTCTGTTCCGGCACACGCCGAAGAACGCAAGCTATATCACCCTCATGATGGCCACCGGTCTCACGTTCGGAACGATCTCGAGCCTGTATGGTCTGACGCATCACTACATCGACCAGGGTCAATATACGACGCTCGTTACGGTCGTGATCTTGACGGCCGTCATTCCGACGATTATCGCCCAGACGTTCTTTCATCCGGCGGAGTTCGTGGATCCCGAAGAACGAGGGGTCCCGTAGGCGACCGCGGGTTTTGCGGCGTAAGGCGAATCTCTTCCCTGCGCGCCGAGCGGAGGATCTGAGATGGCGAAATTCCTCGAGGGCCAATTGCTGCGCATCTTCGTCAACGAATGTGATACGTGGCACGGCGGCCCGCTCTACGGCGCCATCGTGGAGATGCTCAAGCGCGAAGGGGTCGCGGGAGCGAGCGTCTTTCGGGGCGTTGAGGGTTTCGGCGTGAATCGCGAAATTCACACGGCGCGTGTCTGGAGTTTCAGCGCCAAGCTCCCGGTGCTGATCGAGGTCGTCGATGAGCCCGGCAAGATCGAGGCGCTGGTGTCCGAGCTCGAAGGAATGATCTCGGAAGGTGCGATCACGCTCGAGAAGGTTCAGTACTGCCGCTTTCAACGAGCGCGATCCACGGCATGAAGCTCGATCACAATGCGACCCTGATGCGCATCTTCGTGACGGAGAGCGCGCGATATCAGCGTCGCGACCTAGCGACGGCGATCGTCGAGGCGTTGGCGACCGCGGGGATCGCCGGCGCGATCGTCTTCAAGGGGATCGAAGGGTTCGGCGCCGGCGGCTTCATTTCGTCGAGCCGAAGCGCGGACGGGTGGGTCGACCTTCCGATTCTCATCGAAGTGGTCGACGAAGACGACAAAGTGCGGGCCTTTCTGCCGGCGCTCGAAGCAATGGCCGAGGATGCGCTGGTTACGCTGGAACGCGTGCAGACCGTCCTTTTCCGCTCGACGGACACCGCCGCTCGGTGAATACCTTCTTGGCGATCGCCTCGGTCGGCGTCGGCGGCGCGCTCGGATCGCTGTTGCGATATCTCGTTTCCACCTGGTTCAGCCAACGATTCGGTCCCGGATTTCCGTGGGGAACGTTCACCATCAACGTCAGCGGTTCGCTCATCATCGGAATCGTGCTGCAGTTGGCCGCGACACGCTCCGACTTCAGCCCATATCTCCGGTTGTTCATGGCGACGGGTATTCTGGGCGGCTATACGACCTTTTCGACCTTCTCGTACGAGACGTATATGCTCGGCGCAGAGGGCCTCTCAATGCAAAGCCTCGCGTACGCCGGGGGCAGCGTTCTCGCCGGCGTCGGCGCCGCGTATCTCGGAGTGGGCCTGGTACGGGCTCTCCACCCCTAGGGAGAGGGGCATGCGCGTGTTGCTCATCTCGGATCTCCATGCGAACCCGTACGCATTCGAGGTCCTGCCGCGGGCGGAAATCGTGCTGTGCATGGGCGACCTCGTCGACTATGGACCCGATCCGAGCGCCGTGATCGGATGGTGTCGATCCCGGGCGGACGTCGTCGTTCACGGAAACCACGACCGGGCGCTCACGTATGACGTGCCGGACGGGGTCGGAGCGGACATGCGCGAGGCCAGCAGCGTGACCCGGCGGGTTCATCGCGGCCTGCTCGATGAAGCCGATCTCGCGTACCTTCGAGCCTTGCCGAGGGTTGCGACGTTCGTGGCCGGCCGGACAACCTTCGCCCTGGCGCACGCGGTCGCGGACGATCCACGACGCTACGTACCGTTGCCCGAAGCCGGTGCCTCGGTGCAGCTCGCCGTTCCGAGTGCGTCGGTGATCGGCGTCGGCCACACCCACGTCCAAGGCATCGTGCAGCTCGACGACGCCGTCGCGGTCAATCCCGGCAGCCTCGGGATGAGCAGCGAAGGCGGCCGAGCCCATTTCGCGGTGTGGGAAGACGGTCGGCTCACCCTGCACAGCGAGCCCTACGACGTTGCCGCGACCCTGGCTGCGGTCGGCCGGATGCCGGTCCCCCACCACGTACGAGCGACCCTGCGCGACGCGTTCGAGAACGGCCGGCGTACGCATCAGCGCTGAGGTCTTACCCGGAGGCCGCTACCCGCGGGTTCTTGGGTTGTCTTGTGCAACCAGGCAGCCGGGCACTGGTACGGAGCGAACCGGCGGGGCGGCTCAGTTTACAGGGAGGGGGCCCTGTGCTACACTTTCGTCTTGGAACGGGCCGCGCGTCCGTTTTCTTCATGTTCCCCGGCGGCCCCGGCTCCCATTCGAGAACACGACGATGGCAAAAAAAGACAACCGTGTGATGGTTACGATGGCCTGCACTGAGTGCAAGCGGCGCAACTACAACACGTTCAAGAACAAACAGAACACGAACGAACGGCTCGAGCTGAGCAAGTATTGCCGCTGGTGCCGTTGTCACCGCGCCCACCGGGAAACCCGATAAACCAAGCGCGGGTCCGGTTGGGCGAAGCCTCTAGGGCGGTAGCTCAATTGGTAGAGTTGCGGTCTCCAAAACCGTCGGTTGCAGGTTCGAGTCCTGTCCGCCCTGCCAAGTTTCTGCGGTACAAGGTAGTATGAAGTCCACTCCCAGCCGTTCCGGCACCCCCGCTCGCGGGGGCGGCAGCCGTACCCCCGCGGCGCGACCCACGAATCGTCCGGCGACCGCCGCCCAGCGGGCCGCCAGCGCGCAGCGCACGCAAGATTTTATCCGCGGCGTGATCACTGAGATGCGTCGCGTCACCTGGCCTTCGCGCGAAGAGTGGATCAGCGCCACGCTGCTGACGATCGCGCTGGTCGTCGGCGTCGGCATCTTCACCGCCGCCTGCGACTGGGTCTTCGGCCTGCTGTTCACCTGGCTGACCGGAGGAGCGCGCTGATGGACCAAGAGCAGACCGCCGTGGTCGCGGCCGAGCCCGATGATGCGATCGGGGCGCCCAAGAAGCCGGACGATCGCAAGCGCTGGTACGTGATCCACACCTACTCCGGTTACGAAAACAAGGTCAAGGCGAACCTCGAACGCCGCATCCATTCGATGAACATGCAGGACAAGATTTTCCGCGTGCTCGTGCCGATGGAAGATGAGGTCGAGTTCAAGGACGGCAAGCGGAAGATCACCCCGAAGAAAGTGTTCCCCGGCTACGTGCTGGTCGAGATGGACATGGACGATGGGTCGTGGTACGTCGTGCGCAACACCTCCGGCGTGACCGGCTTCGTCGGTTCGCCCGGCTCGGGTGAGAAGCCCGTGCCGCTGCAGGACAAAGAAGTGAAGACGATCCTCAAGCAGATGGGCATCGAAACGCCCAAGCTCAAGATCGACTTCGCCAAGGGCGACCGCATCAAGGTCACCTCAGGGCCTTTCTTCGACTTCACCGGGATCGTCGACGACATCCAGCCGGAGAAGGAAAAAGTGCGCGCGCTCATCTCGATCTTTGGTCGGGAGACGCCGGTCGAGCTGGAATTCTACCAGATCGAGAAAGTCTAGGTTCGTTTCGTGGTGGCGGGGCCGGCGGCTCCGCACCGTGACGTCGGGGACGCGGCCCTCGCACTTCGTGTGCGAGGGCCGCTCCGTTTCGCCTTGCTCTCGCCCTTCCAGGGCTCCGCTCGGCGAAAAGGCCCCGCCGTTACGGTGCGGAGCCGCCGGCCCTGGCGCGATCGGGGTTTTCGTTTTTTGGTTTTGATTTGGTGCGTTTGGGTGGTGCGACCGGCGGCTCTTGGTTGGTGGGAGATGAGCGCTTAGGGGAGAGCAGCTACGATGGCGAGGTTGGTTGGTCGATTTTGATTGGTGGAGTTAGGGCGCTGCTTCGGCGTTGAGGGATTGATAGCGCGCTACGACGACGCCCGTTGACGTGCTGGTTGTGTCGATCAGTCGCAGCGGTGCGGTTACGTCCGGGCGGAAGAAGAGTTTGCCGTGGCCGACGATGGGCTACGAGACTTCCTTGGTGGTGCCGGTTTCTACGTTGTAGACGAAGCCGCGGACGTGGGTGCGGTGGGCGAGGAAGGGATGGCTTTTGATGCGCGCGATCGAGCGGCGGATCGAGTCTTCGGGGTCGCTGAAGGCGCCGAACTCGTAGGGGGGCTCTTCGCCGACTTCGCGGGCGATGTACTCGCGGAACTCGTCTTCGGTCATCTGCTGCAGCCCGCAGTTGGTGTGGTGGAGCAGCACGATCTCGCGCGTCTGCATGAAGCGCTGCGAGAGGACCAGCGAACGCAGTACGTCGTCGGTTGCGATGCCGCCCGCGTTGCGGATCACGTGCGCGTCGCCGGCGTGCAGGCCGAAGATCCGGAACAAATCCAAACGCGAGTCCATGCAGGCGACGATTGCGAGGTGCCGGGTGGGAATGACCGAGCGGGGGCCGGGGAAATCGGCCTCGAGGGTTCGCGCGACGGCGATCAGTTCATCGATCGTCGAGGCCGGTTCGGGCGCGTCGCTCGGTGCGCCGGGCTGCGGCTTTTTCGGGCTCACCGTGCGACGCTGCCGCCGCCGGATACGGCGTGCGGCACACGCGCGTCGCGCCGTGCCGAGGGCGCGGCGGGCAGAACCCGGAGGACAGCGGCAATCGCCGCCGCCGGAACGAAGCGTCTCACGGAGCGGCTATTGGCTTCGACGTTCGCACGCCCTTGTGAGCGCGGATTGCGTGCGAGGCCGCATCGAAACGGAGGAACTCGTGCGCGTTGGGACGCTGTTCGGCATCGCCATCACGATCGATGTCAGTTGGATATTCATCTTCGCGCTCATCGCGTGGTCGCTGGCCGATCCGGCCGGGCCCCTGCACCGCGCCGACCTGAGTGCCGTCGCACGGCTCTGGCTCGGCATCCTCGGCTCGCTGCTGTTCTTCGCCAGCGTCCTGCTGCACGAGCTCGCCCACTCGCTCGTCGCGAAGAGCCGGGGGATCAAGGTGCTGGGGATCCGCTTGTTCATCTTCGGCGGCGTCTCGCAGTTCGACGCGGAATCGTCGGACGCGCCGGGCGAAGCGTGGATCTCGGTCGTCGGCCCGCTGACCAGCCTCGTGCTGGGCGCCGTCTTCGCCGGGCTGAGTTTCGCGGTCGGTCCCGGCTCGGGTTTCGGCGCGCTGATGGGTTACCTTGCGTTCGTCAACGTCGTCCTCGCCGCGTTCAACATCATTCCCGCGTACCCGCTCGACGGCGGCCGCGTCCTGCACTCGGTGCTTTGGCGGCTCGGCGGCGACCGCGAGCGCGCGACCGAGATCTCGCTGCGCATCGGCCGCACTTTCGCCTCGATCATCGTGGTGCTCGGGATCGTCGAAGCGGTTGCGTACAACGTGGGCGGCGGGCTCTGGACCACCTTCATCGGCTGGTTTCTGCTTCAGGCCGGAAGCGCCGAAGCCGCGCGCGTCGCGCTCGTGCGCGGCGTGCGCGGGCACGTCGCGGGCGAACTCGCGGTCGCACCCGAGCTGCTGGTGCCGGCGGACGCAACGGTCGCGCGCGCCGCGCAGACGATGCAGGTCTTCCACGTGCATGCGGTCCCGGTCGTACTGGGCGAACGGATCATCGGCGTCGTGCGCGAGGACGCGCTGACCGCGCTCGATCCGCAAACGCGCGAAGGCACCTATGCCACCGCGGTGATGACCCGCGTCGACGATCTGCCGAGCATCGCGGCCAAGGCTCCGGCCGACGATGCGCTCGCGCAGCTGGTCGGCAATCCGGCCCGCGCGCTCGCGCTGCACGACGAAGCCGGAAACGTAACCGGCGTGATCACGGCCGACTCGGTGGTCGCCTGGCTGGCCCGCGCCAACGCGGCGGGCGCGGGTCCGCGGCCGGTCGCAACCAGCGCGGCGTGAGGCGCGCCGACGGAGGGTCGCTCTTTCGCCGCAGCGCATACGCGGCGATGGACATCGCTGTTCCCAACCGGCAAGCGTTTCTGCGCGGGTCGCTCGCTCTGGGTGCCGCGGCAGGGCTGCCGCGCGCGGCGCGGGCGCAAGCCGTGCGACCGACGATTCGCATCGGCTACCTCGACTCGCTCTCGGGACCCTTCGCGGTCGGCGGGATCCCGCA
>PMOG01000154.1 GCA_003161555.1 Vulcanimicrobiota bacterium
GTCGAGAAGCCGTGCGCCGCGAGGTCCTCGACAATGGTCAGGAACGCGCGCACCGGCGTGCCGGTCGGACCCTTGGCCATGTACGGGGACTCGGTGTCGAGGTAGGCCGTCCCCGCGACGTCCAGATGGATCCACGGCGTTTCAGCGACGAAGGCTTTGAGGAACGCGCCGGCCGTCTCGGCGCCGCCGGGCCGGCCGCCGGTGTTCTTGAGGTCGGCGATCTCGCTCTTGATCTGCTGATCGAAATCGGGATAGAGTGGGAGGCGCCAGTAGCGCTCGCCGCAGTCCGCGACGACCCGCAGAAAACGCTCGACGAACGGATCGTCGTTCGACATCGTTCCGCTCGCCGCGTGTCCCAGCGCGACGACGCAGGCGCCCGTCAACGTCGCCGCATCGATGATCTTCGTGGCTCCGAGTTCGACCGCGTAACTCAGCGCGTCCGCGAGGATGAGGCGTCCTTCCGCGTCGGTATTCAGCACTTCGATCGTCTTGCCGTTCATCGCGGTCAGGACGTCGCCCGGCTTCATCGCGCGCGGCCCGGGCAAGTTCTCCGACGAGGGAACCAGACCGATCACGTTGAGCTTGGGGCGCAGTTTCCCGATCGCCCACATCGCCGCGATCACGCCGGCGCCGCCCGACATGTCGTACTTCATCTCGTGCATGTTCTCGGGCGGCTTGAGCGAGATGCCGCCGGAGTCGAAGGTCAGTCCCTTCCCGACCAGCGCCAGCGTTTCGGTCGAGCCCGGATCGCCCTTGTACGTGATCACGCTGAGCGTGGCAGCTTCGTCGGAGCCGCGTGAGACCCCGAGCAGCGAGCCCATGCCCTTCGCACGCATCCGGGCCTCGTCGAGGACGTCGATCGCGAGCCCGGCGTCGGCGGCGAGTTCTTGCGCGCGCTGGGCGAGATGGGTCGGCGTCATGTCGTTGCCCGGCGTCAGCGCCATCGTGCGTGCCGCGTTGACGGCTTCGCCGATGACGGTGCCGCGGTTCACGCCGGCGTCGACCGCGGCGATATCGGCAGTCCCGGCCAGCAGCGTGACCTTCTCGGTGACCACCGGGTGGTCGACCTCGGTGCGGTACATCGTCGTGTCAAGGGTCCCGGCCAGCGCTCCTTCGGCGATGAACGATGCTGCCAATCCGGCTTCGACGCCGGGAGGGAGCGCAATCGCGATCTCGTGGACGCCCCGCTTGCCGAGATAGCGCACTGCGGTGCCGGCGTACCTCGCCAGCGCCCCGGCGGTCAGTTTCGAACGTTCGCCCAGCCCCACGAGCAGCACGCGCTTAAACGGCGCATCCTTGGCATGAACCAGCGCGACCTCGTTGGCTTTGCCCGACATCTCGCCGCTGGTCAGCACGTCCGCCAATGCACCGTCCAGTGCCGCATCGACCTCGGCAGCGACGTCTGCCAGTGCGTCCTTCGCGAACACCGGTACGACGAGCGCGCCGACGATCACCGACACCGCGGAGTCGTGGGAGACCTGGACCTGCATGGAGTTCCTCCGAAGGGACAGAAGCGGTCATCCGACCGTGGACAATCCAAAAGCGTTTACGCGCGCCGCCGGTGCGGCCCTTCGATGACGGATGCGTACGCGCGCGCCGGCGTCGACATCGATGCCGGAAATCTGGCAGTCCAGCGGTACCGCGAGGTAACGGGCGCTTGGACGCACCCCGACCAGCTCGGCAGCCTGGGCGGTTTTAGCGGCCTCTTCCGGCTCCCGGGCGATCCGTCGCGCGCGCTGGTCGGCTCGACCGACGGTGTCGGCACCAAGATCCTGGTCGCCGCCGCGCTGCAGCGGTACGATTCCGTCGGCGCGGACCTCGTCAACCACTGCGTGAACGACATCCTGGTCACCGGCGCGGACCCGCTGTTTTTTCTCGACTACCTGGCCGTCGGCAAACTCGACCCGCAGGTCGCGGCGCAGATCGTCGCCGGCGTGCACCGGGCGTGCCGGGAGAACACCTGCGCGCTGCTGGGGGGCGAAACGGCGGAGATGCCGGGTGTCTATCGCGCCGACCACTTCGATCTCGCCGGCACGATCGTCGGCATCGTCGCGCTCGATGCGATGCCGGATCCCAACGACGTGGAGCCGGGCGATGCGATCATCGGTCTTCCGGCTGTCGGGCTGCACACCAACGGCTACACGCTCGCCCGCGCGGTGATCGCGGAAACCGAGTACGGCGAGGCCTTCGGCGCGACCACCTACGGCGATGCGCTGCTCGCGCCGCACCCGTCGTACCTCGCGGCCGTGCGCACGATCCGCGCGGTCGCGCACGTCAAGTCGATGGCGCACATCACGGGCGGCGGGCTGCTCGACAACGTGCCGCGGACGCTGCCCGACCACGCGGCGGCGGTGTTCGAATCATCGCGCTGGGACGAGCCGCCGCTCATGACCGAGATCGTCGCGCGCGCGGCGCTCGGCTTCGACGAGCGGTACCGGACCTTCAACATGGGTGTCGGCTACACGCTGATCGTCGCCGTGACCGACGTCGAACGCGCTCTGGCCGCAGTCCCCAGCGCACGCGTGGTCGGCTTCGTGCAGCCGCGCCGCGACGGCGAACCGCGCGTGATCGTGCGCCCCCGCCGCGCCTGAGGGCGTGCCCCACTACGACGATCCGGCCACGCAACGCGTCCGCGCCACGATCCTCGCTTCCGGTGCCGGGACCAACGCGCGCAACGTGCTCGAGCGCGTCGCGGAGGGCGTGCTCCCGCTCGCGGTCGGTGCGGTCATCAGCAACGATCCCCACGCCGGCGCGCTCGACGTCGCGCGCGACTACGGGGTTGAAGCGTGCGCCGTCATCTGGCAGCGTGCGACGGAAACCCGCGCCGCCTACGATACCCGGCTGATCGCGCAGGTCGCGCGGACCCAGCCCGAACTGGTGCTGCTGCTGGGTTGGATGCATCTGCTGCCGCCGGAATTCTTGCTGCGGTTTCCTGACGTGCTGAACGTGCATCCGGCGTATCTGCCGCTGGATCCCTCAGCCGACAGGGTCGCGATGCCGGACGGAACGACGATCCCCGCGCTTCGCGGCGCGCACGCGGTGCGGGACGCCGTGCGCGCCGGCCTGGCCTGGAGCGGCGCGAGCGTTCACGCGGTCACGGAAGAAACCGACCGCGGCGCGATCTACGTGCGCATCCCGCTGGCCGTGCCGGCGGGAACGGACGAGGCGCGCCTCCGGGCCGAGATTCGACAGCTGGAATTTGCGGCCGTGCCGGCAGCGATTTTGCGCTGGCTCGCTGAGCGCGGCCGGATGCGGGAAGAAGGAGAGCATGGCAAACGATGACGGGCTGGTTCGTTTAGCGGTTCTCGTCGGCCCCGACGATCATGTTCGCGGTCCCGAAAACGCGCCGGTGACTCTGGTCGAGTACGGCGACTTCGAATGTCCCTACTGCCGAATGGCGTTCCCGATCGTACGCGCGCTCGAGGCTGCCTACCCCACGCAGCTGCGCGTCGTGTGGCGTAGCTTTCCGCTGGCGCAGCACCCGCACGCCGAAGCCGCCGCGGAGACGGCCGAATTCGCGGCCGACTTCGGCAAGTTGTGGGAGATGCACGACCTGCTGTTC
>PMOG01000067.1 GCA_003161555.1 Vulcanimicrobiota bacterium
AGCGTCGGCGAGCACAAGACCTCGATGCTGCAGGACGTCGAGGCCGGCCGGCCGCTCGAGATCGACGCGCTCGTCGGCGCCGTCGTCGAGCTGGGAAAGCTCACCGAAACCCCGACCCCGCACATCGACGCGGTCTACGCCTGCGTGAGCCTGCTCAACGAATCGCTCTCGCGTCCCGCGGTGCACGCCTGAGGGCGAGCCGCTATTTCTCCTCGCGGTCGAGATCGTGGAAGGTGCGCTTGGGCGCGGAATCCTCACGCTCGAGATCGTCGAGGAAGTAATAGACGATCTTGCGGTCGTCGAAGCCGACCTTGGCCAGCTCGCGGCCGCCGATCTCGACGACCTCGTGAATATGCCCGGCCTGCCCGGCATAGCGATAATTGACCGCGGTGTAGCGCGGGTCGTCCGGCTGCGGACGCGGGGTGACCTTGACGCCCCGCAGGGGGGTACGATGACGGTGCTCGCTCAAAATGGACGCTCCAGCGCCGTCGTTCTCCGGAGTAGCCGCATGATCATCGAATACCGCGGAAAGCGGCCGAAAGTCGCAGCCTCCGCCTTCGTCGCGCCGACCGCCGTCCTGATCGGCGACGTCGAGGTCGGTGAGGAGGCCTCGATCTGGTTCGGCACCGTCATCCGCGGCGACAACGGACCGATTCGTATCGGTGCGCGTGCCAACGTCCAGGACAACTCGGTCGTGCACGTCAGCGAGAACTGCACGACCGTGATCGAAGACGACGCCACGGTCGGACATTGCGCCGTGCTCGAGGACTGCCGGATCGGCCGCGGTGCGCTGATCGGCTCGAACGCCGTGATCCTCAACGGCGCCGTCATCGGCGAGCAGAGTTTGATCGCGGCCGGGGCGGTCGTCGCCGTCAACGCGCAGATCCCGGCGCGGGTCGTCGCGGCCGGCGCGCCGGCCGTGGTGAAAAAAGAACTCGTCGGCGCGGCCGTCGGCTGGGTCGAGCACGCCGGGCCCGAATACGTGGCGCTCTCGCGTTCGTATCTCCGGCACGGTTTGGGCGATCCGGAGATGCACGAGATCGCTCAAACGCACGTCGCGCCCTAGCTCGCCCGCGACGGGCGCCGTGCGGTATGCGCCGGGGATCGTCGTCGCCATCGGCGTCGCCGTGCTGGCCACGCTCGCCGGACGGTTCGTGCCGCTCGTCGGCGCGCCGGTGCTCGCGATCGTGCTGGGAATCGTGGTACGCGCCGTTGCGCCGCTGCCGGACCGGTACCGGCCAGGAATCGTGTTTTCCGCGCGCACGATCCTGCAAGCAGCGATCGTGCTGTCGGGACTCAGCCTCTCGATCGCGGCGGTCGTGCGCACCGGTTTGGGAACGCTGCCGGTAACGCTCGGAACCGTCGCCGTCGCGTTGCTGCTCGCGCCGCTCGCCGGGCGCCTGCTCGGCATCGAGCGCACGCTGCAAACCCTGATCGGCGCCGGCACCGCGATCTGCGGCGCGTCGGCGATTGCGGCCGTGTCGGCCGTGATCGAGCCGGCCGAATCCGAGATCGCGCTCGCGATCGCGACGGTCTTCTTCTACAACATCGTCGCGGTGCTGGTCTTTCCGCCGATCGGGCATCTGCTGCAGCTTTCGCAAGACGCGTTCGGCCTGTGGGCCGGGACCGCCATCAACGATACCTCGTCGGTCGTCGCGGCGGGGTATGTCTACGGGCAGCAGGCCGGCGCGCACGCCACGATCGTCAAGCTCACGCGCGCCATGCTGATCCTGCCGCTGGTCGCCGCGATCGCGTTTCTCCGCGCGCGGCGGAATCACGCCCAAGGCATCGCCCTGCCGTGGCGTCAGATCGTCCCCTGGTTCATCCTGTGGTTTCTGGTCGCGGCGCTCGCCAGCGGAGCCGGATTCGTCCCCGCACGTTGGCACGAGGCGATCGGCGTCCTGTCGACCTTCTTGATCGCGGTCGCCCTGGGCGCGATCGGCTTGCAGACGGAACCGCGCGGTTTGCTGCGCGCGGGCGCGCGTCCGCTCGCGCTGGGCTTCGTCCTGTGGGTCGCGGTCGCGCTCTCGTCGCTAACGATTCAGCGCCTGACCGGCCTGTAAGCGTGCAGCTTCGGCAAAAGCGCTGAACAACGCGCGGCTCGCGCCGCGGTCGAGATCGCGGGTCGATTCGGGATGCCATTGGACCGCCAGCCAAAACGGTGAGGCGAAGCGCGCCTCCATACCTTCGACGATGCCGTCAACGGTACGCGCGACGATGTGCAGATCGGGCGCGCATGCGTCGATGGCCTGATGGTGCCGCGCGCCGGTCGCGAGTTCGGTTGTCCCGACGATGCCGGCCAGCGCGCTGTCGGCATCGATACGAACGACGTGGTCGTCGATGAGGCCGCGCTCGTTCCGCCCATCGGCGCGTTTGCGTTCGTGCGGAACCGCGACGCTACCGAGCGTGGCCTGGATATCGGCCATCAACGTGCCGCCGAAGGCAACGTTCGCCACCTGCAGGCCGCGGCAGATGCACAACGTCGGCACGCTGCGTTCCCGCGTCGCGCGGAGCAGGTCAATCTCGAGGTCGTCACGCTCGGGATCGGTCTCGTCGATCAGCGGCGAGCGCGCTGCACCATAGCGCGACGGGCTGACGTCGACCCCACCGCTCACCAGCAGGCCGTGTGCGACGTTGAGCGCGGCGGTCCCGGCGCCGTCGACGTCGAGACGCACGGGCTCGCCGCCTGCCTCGCTCACCGCTTGCGCGTACTCATCGATTTTCGCGCCGGCCGAGGCGGTGATGAGCACGATGGGGCGACGCACGTCCCTACGGGTTCGGGTAGTGCGATTCGTCGCCGTACGGCACGAACAGCGTATGCTCGGGCTGGAAGCGCAGTTTGACCGTCCCGACCCGACCATTGCGGTGCTTCGCGATGATCAACTCCGTCAGATCCGGCTCCGGCGACGTTTCCTTATTGTAGTAAACATCGCGATACAAAAACGTCACGATATCCGCTTCCTGCTCGATCGCGCCGGAGTCCCTAAGGTCCGAGAGCAGCGGTCGTTTGTCGGATCGCGTTTCGACGGCACGGTTCAATTGGGCCAGGGCGATGATCGGGACGCCGAGGTCTTTGGCGGTCGCTTTGAGCGTGCGGCAGATGTCGGAGAGTTCTTCGTTGCGATTGACCTGGCGCGCGAGCGTCGGCGGCCGCACCAGCTGAAGGTAGTCGACGAATACGGCGGCGAGCCCGTGCGCGCTCTTGAGCCGGCGCAGGCGGCTGCGGATTTCGGTGACCGTAATGGCACCGGCGTCGTCGAGATAGATGGGCAGTTCATGCAGCACGCCCATCGCGTGGCCGATCTTCTCCCAGTCGCGGTCGGCGATCGCGCCGCGGCGGAGCTTGGAGGCGTCGAGCCGAGCTTCCGACGACAGCAGACGCTCGACCAGCTCTTGTTTGGTCATCTCCAGCGAGAAGACGGCGATGGGCTTCTTTTCGTCCTTGGCAGCGGCGACCGCCATGTTGAGCGC
>PMOG01000073.1 GCA_003161555.1 Vulcanimicrobiota bacterium
TGGCCCGAGTTGCAGACGATCGCACCGTCCTTCATGACCTCGAAGTGCTCTTTGCGGATCACGTGAAAGTTGCCGGTCACGGTGATGAAGATATCGCCCAGGGCGGCGGCATCGGCCATCGGCATCACCATGAAACCGTCCATCTTCGCTTCGAGCGCCTTGCGGGGATCGATTTCCGTGACGACCACGTGGGCTCCCAGCCCCTTGGCGCGCGAAGCGACACCGCGTCCGCACCAGCCGTAGCCGACCACGACGACGGTCGAACCGGCGATCAGCGCGTTGGTCGCGCGGATCACGCCGTCGAGCGTGGACTGCCCCGTGCCGTAGCGGTTGTCGAACATGTGCTTGGTGAGCGCGTCGTTGACGGCGATCACCGGGTACGGCAGCACGCCGTCCTTCTCCATCGCGTGCAGGCGAATCACGCCGGTCGTCGTTTCCTCACAGCCGCCGATCATGTCTTTGAGCATGGCGTTGTGCTTGGTGTAAATCGTCGTGACGAGGTCGCAGCCGTCATCCATCGACATCTGAGGTTTCGTTGCGACCACGGCTTCGATGTGACGATAGTAGGTCGACTCGTCTTCGCCCTTGATCGCGAAGGTCGGGATGTCGTAGTGCGCGCACAGCGCCGCGGCGACGTCGTCCTGAGTCGAGAGCGGGTTCGATGCGCACAGCGCGATCTCGGCGCCGCCGGCTTGGAGGGCCAGCATCAGGTTCGCCGTTTCGGTCGTCACGTGCAGGCAGGCGCCGATGCGCACGCCGGCCAGGGGTTTGGTTTTCGCGAAGCGGTCACGAATCTGCGCCAGGACGGGCATGAACGTCGCCGCCCACTCGATGCGGGCTTGGCCCGCGTCGGCCAGCGCGAGGTCGCGAACGTCCCCGCGAGTCTTCTCGAGAGTTTGCAAGGTTGGCTCCTTCGATAAGCGTCGGTTGTCTTGCGGCGACCGTGCTTGTTGAAACCAGCTCTAACGGCGCGTCGGCCCCTTCCCGCGAGGCGAAGAGGACTCATCCCTGGTAAACCGCCGCGTGGACGGAATCGATGCGTATCTCGAGCGTCTCGCCTCGGCCGATCCGACGCCCGGCGGCGGCAGCGCTGCGACGTTGGTCGGCGCGTTCGGCGCGGCGCTCTGCGCGATGGTGGCGCGCATCACGCGTGCCGCCCCGCGCTTCGCGCCGGTGCACGCCGAGGCCGACGCCATCGTGGCCGCCGCCGACGCACTGCGGGCACGTTTGACTGCCGCGCGAGCGCTCGACGAAGAGGCGTACGCGCGCGTCGTGGCAGCCAGTGCGCTCCCCAAGACGACCGACGACGAAAAGGCCGTCCGGACCACGTCGCTTCAGGAAGCGCTCGCAGGAGCGGCCGAGGCGCCGCTCGCTGCCGCCGCGATGGCGGCCGAAGGCGCGGCCCTGGCGCGTCGGACCGAAGCGCTGGGGAACACGCACCTGGTCAGCGACGTCGAGTGCGCGTTCGCTTTCTTCGGGGCCGCGCTCGAAGCGTGCACGGCCAACGTGCGCATCAACCATCGCTTCATGCGCGACGCCGAACGGGTACGCGCGCAGGACGAACGTCTGGCCGCGATCTTGATCGCGGCGCGAAGCGTTTAGCCGGCGGCGGGCGCCGGGTTCGCGCCGCTCGGTTCGCCGTTGCGCGCGCCCGTCATCGTCGGCGTCGCCAGCGTTCCGGGCGGGGGCGACATATCGCGCTGCGCGAGGACGGCGAATGCACCCGCGATGCCCGCGGCGAGCCCCAGCGTCGTGATCACCGGATGGCGCAGCGTCTTGTCGATTCCGAGCAGGTGGTCGAGCGACAGATCACCGTAGCCGGACGACGCGAACGTCACCGCCGCGCCGGCATAGAGCACGCCGAGTTCGATGCCGTTCTTCCCCGCAAAGAATCCGTTCTTGGCATGCACGGTCGTCTGCGCGACGATCATCGTCGAAAGCAGCAGTGCCGGTCCGATCGGGCCGCCCAGACCGAGCGCGATCAGCACGCCGGCGCTCAGTTCATTCGCCGAAGCGACGCCCGCGTATTGGGTCCCCGGTTTGAACCCCAGCGACTCCATGAAGCGCCCCGCACCCTCGGGGCCGGGACCTTCGAACCAGCCGAAGGCCTTTTGCGAACCGTGAGCTGCGATGCCGCCGCCGACCGCCAGCCGCGCCGCGAGCAATCCGAGCGCCTCGATCATCGCCGCTACTCGACCGCGGCCGGATCGTCGGACGCGTCTTCGATCACGGTGATGCGGTCGGCGCCGTGGATGACTTCCGTGACCTTCTCGCCGCCTTGGCGAACGGGGTCCGACACGACGGCGTAGTGCGTGTGCCCGTGGCCGTGGCTGTCGTCGGCATGCAGCGTTCCGGCCAGGACACGTCCGTCATCGAGGGTGAGGCGGACGGGGGATCCGACGTAAGGACGGACTTCGTCATCGGTCATCGGGACAAGCTCCTTGCCGTGCGTGAGGTGGAAATCAGTATTCCCATTTCGATGGGACGCCCGGGGCCCGGCAGCGGTTTCAGGCGACCAGATCCAGGAACGGCTGGATGTCGGCCGCTTCGACGTCCATGCCGACGCCGCGTGCATTCCAGCGGGGATCGTGGAAGTCCGAACCGGCCGTCATCACCAGCCCGAGCCGTCCGGCGAGGGCCCGGAAACGCGCCACCTGCGGCGTCGTGTGGGTGGGGTAGAACACCTCGAGACCGGCCAGGCCCGCTTCGGTAAGGTCGGCGACGATCGCATCGTCGTCGAGCCGGCCCGGATGCGCCAGCACCGGCACGCCGCCGCTGCTGCGCACGATCTCGATCGCCTCGAGCGGGGTGATGTGATGCGAGGGCGCATAGCCCACCCCGCTGCTCGAGAGCAGATCGCGAAATGCGGCGGCGACATCGCGCACCATCCCGGCGCGGACCAGGGCTTTGGCGACATGCGGCCGGCCGAGGGCGTGTCCGCCGCCGGACTCCGCCAGCACTTGCTCGACCGTCACCGGATAGCCGGCCCGGTTGAGTCCCGCGACCATCACGTCGATCCGGGCACGCCGGTGTTCGCGGTTACGCGCCAGCGTGTCGCCGAGCGGCGAGTCGCCGACCGGGATGCCGTAGCCCAGGATGTGGACGTCGCTGCCCTCCCAGGTCGTGTTGATCTCGATCCCCGGCACGATGTTCGGCAGCGCGCCGACGACGTCGTAGGCGCGCGTCGTGTCGTGGTCGGTGATCGAAAACCAACGCACGGCACGCGCCTGCATCTGCTCCACCAGCGCTTCGGGCGCGAGCGTGCCGTCGCTCTGGCTGGTGTGGGAGTGAAAATCGACCAGCACGCGTTTCAGCTGCCGGCGAGGAGCGCAGTCGCCCCCATGCTCATGCCAGCCCTCGCAGGTTGATGCGCTTGATGTCCAGCGCGTGTCCGGTCGCAACGTCGATCCGCGTGACCGCCGCGCAGAAGTGCCGGATGCCCGTTTTCTGCACCGCGAAGCGCTCGGAGACGGCGTTGGTG
This sequence comes from Vulcanimicrobiota bacterium, assembly GCA_003161555.1. GTDB lineage: Bacteria > Vulcanimicrobiota > Vulcanimicrobiia > Vulcanimicrobiales > Vulcanimicrobiaceae > Vulcanimicrobium > Vulcanimicrobium vanleeuwenhoeki. The sequence continues at coordinate 3,482 of PMOG01000073.1, forward strand.
AAGCGCTCGAGCACGGCGGTCGACTCCATCCCGATCACGCCTTCGGACGGGCCGGTCATGCCGACGTCGGTGAGGTACGCGGTGCCGCCGGCGAAGATCTGTTCGTCGGCGGTCTGCACGTGCGTGTGCGTGCCGTAGACGAAGGAGACGCGGCCGTCGAAGAATCGGCCCAGCGCCATCTTTTCGGATGTGGCTTCGGCGTGGACGTCGATCACGATCACCGGCGTGCGCTCGCGCATCTCGTCGACCAGCGCGCGGCCGATACGGAACGGATCGTCGACCGGCGGCATGAAGACGCGCCCCATCAGATTGATGACACCGATCGTCACGCCGTTGACCTCGAAGGTTCCCGCGCCGCGGCCCGGCAGGCCGGGCGGATAGTTGGCCGGTCGCAGGATGCGGTCGGTCTCGTCGAGTGCCGGACGGAACTCGCGCTTATCCCAGATGTGGTTGCCGGAGGTAATGAAGTCGACGCCGGCAGCGAACATCTCTTCGGCCGTCTGCTCCGTCAAACCGAAACCGCCCGCGGCGTTCTCGCCGTTCGCAATCACCGCATCGATGTGATGCTGTTCCCGCACCAGCGCCAAGTGTTTCTTGAGGACATCGCGACCCGGGGAACCCATGACGTCGCCGACGGCGAGGATCGTGACCGTTTCGGGCGTTACGATCGGGCCCTTGCTTTCGCGCGTTTGGGAGCGTGCGCGAAATACACCAGCACGCGCTGTTCCTCGCGGAAACCAACCAGACGCTGACGCTGCGCCGGGTCACGCAGCGCGTCGAGCGCGACCTCGACCAGGTCGTCGCGGGCGGCCGGATCGTCATCGAGCGGCGTGCTGCCGGCGTCGTCGCGGACCAGTCCGTCGCGGAACGCGTCGGCGAAGAGGGCGACGAGCAGCTCGAGTTCACCGCGCGAAAACGATTCAGCGTCGCGCGTCACGGTGACGAAGGTGACCGCGGCATCCCGCTCCGCGCTGACCGCGATGCGGTCGGGAGCCTCGCCCCGCAGATCGAGCAGCGCGCGGATGTGCTCGCCGATGTGCTCGCCGAAGGCCTGAGTCTGCGCGCGGTCGAGCCGTTTGCGTACCGCGAAAGAGAGCGTCAGCGTCGCGTCGTCGGGGTTGGACCGAACGCTGTGGATCTCGGGGAAGTGCACCAGCAGCGCCACGACACGGTTGACCGTATCGGCGGACTCGAAGGCGAGGGTGCGCGGCGTCGACATTGCTCTCTCGGCGTAGGCGGCAGGTGGGGGGACGTTCATTCGGACCGGGCTGCGGCGGGGACCTGCGGCCCCCGGCAAGTGCCTTCTGCGGCCGCCGGCGGCTCCGGCTAGCCCTGGCTGGGACGCGCCCAAACGGCGAAGGGTGGCGCCATCCCCCTTGCCCCCGTCGCCCGGCGAGGGAGGGAAGAGGGAAAGAGAGTCCACGCTCCATGGTGTATTCCGTCCCAAGCCCTCCCATGTCGTACGTCGCCCTCACATCGGCGCTGCGGCGCCGGCGGCCCCTCGTGGGCCTCGCGTCCGCCGTCGTCCCCGCCGCGGTTCTCGTCCACCTCGTCTCCGAGGGTCTTGCGCTAGGCTGGGCGGGTCTGAACGGCGACTTCGTCGCCCGGCACGTCTATCTGGTCCTGCTGGCCGCGCTGGCGACCTGGGCCTTCGCCGCCAGTGTCGGCCTCGGTCGAGGGCGCGCCGAGATTCGCCGCCGGACGGGCCTCTTGCGGGCTGCGCTGGCGCCCCGGCGCCGGCCCGCGGCGCTGGGTCTGCTGCTGGTCGCGAACTTGGCGTTCTTCACGCTGACGCAGGCCGACGAAGGCCTGCCGATTCTGTCCGGTACGCTTTGGCTCGCACTTGCCGCGGCGACGCTCGGCTCGATCCTCTCGGCGCTCCTGGTCTACGCGTTCGGCCGCACGTTCCTCACGGTCGCGGTCGCCGCCCTCGACTGGCGGCCACGCCGCGCGCGTTCCGCGCTTCCGTCGCGGGTTCGGCCCGACGCCGCACACCCGCGCAATCCTTCGACGTCCTACAGTCTGTTCGTCCCGACCCGGCCGCCGCCGGCGGATCCCTTCATCAGCTCCATCAGCAAACGTTTTGAAGGGATCCACCTGTGTTCAGCCTGGTTCGCGCGGCGCATTTGGCGCCGGTGCTCGTTCTTGGAACTGCGTTTTTCGTAGCGGCGTCGAGCGCCGCTGAAGCGCAGTCCACAACCCATCTTTCCGGCCTCGTCACCAACGCGCAGAACGCCCCCGTTGCGGCGGCCGCTGTGCTCGCGACCGGCAGCAATCTCGTTCTGCGCACGAAGACCGACAGTCACGGCGCCTTCACGTTCCCGGCCGTGCCGCCGGGAACGTACAACGTGGACATTACCGCACCCGAAGGTCACGCCTCGCTGCGAGTCGATCTGACCAGCGCCGGCACGACGATCACCGTCGCGCTGACCCAAGTGAAAGAGATCGGCCGCACCGCGGTCACCTCGCGGCCGCCGGCGCAAGGCTCCGGAACCGACGTCAGCCTCTCGGCCGAGAATCTCGCCCGGTCGCCGGCCAACGGCAACCTTTCGGAGCTGCTCGTCCAGCTGCCCGGAGCCGCGCGCGGCGCCAACGGGGTCGTGCACATCAACGGCGATCACGGCGACATCAACTACATCGTCGACGGCGTCCCGATCCCGCAGGAACTCAACCGCACCGTCGGCGGCGAGTTCGATTCGAACAACCTGGCGTTCGTCGAAGCGCTGCAGGGGGCGTATCCGGCGCAGTACGGAGAACGCTTTGCCTCGGTCATCAACATCAACACCCGCAACGGAAACGGACCGGCGGGCTTCACCGGAGACGTGCAAGGCGGCTCGTACGCCTACCTCGACTCGACGCTCGGATACCACGCTCCGATCGGCACCGGCAACATCGACCTTGCCGTGCGCAACGAACGCGGGGACCGCGGTCTCGATCCGCCGGGCTTCGACTCGCCGCACAACGACTACAGCAACGCCAATCAATTCCTGCGCTACACGCAGCCGCTCGGAACGGACTTCCTCAACCTGACGGTCAGCCGTTCGTATCGCACCTACCAGATCCCGACCGACCTCGCCGGCGGCGAGCCGGCCTCGACCGACGATAGCCAGACCCAAGAAGATCTCTTCTCCGCGCTTCAGATACGGCAGCCGATCTCCGACCACGGTTCGCTCTCGTTCGGGCCGTTTTATAAGCGCTCGCGCATTCGCGATTTCGGCGATCCGGAGAACGACTTCGCGTACGGCGAAGCCCAAAACCCGGGGCTGCCGACCGACTGCGCGAACGCGCTCTCGCCAACGGTTTCGTATACGAATGCAACCTGCGGAGTCTCGCTCTTCAGCGATCGCACTGCGATCGACGTCGGCGCGAACCTCGACTATCAGAACCGCAGCGACAAGCACACGGTCGCGTTCGGTGCGCTGTACGACGCGACGCATGTCAGCAAGACGTACGCGATCACGCTCCAGCCCGGCAACTTCCTGGCGCCGATCTTTACGCCGGCAACGCCCGACGCACCGTACACGGTGGTCGACAATGCGCCCAACGTCGGGCACCTCAGCGTCGTCTACCTGCAGGACAGCTGGCGTATGGGCTCCGATTGGCAGCTCGATATCGGCGCGCGCGGCGACAGCTTCACGATATTCTCAACCCAGTTCAGCGACGGCTTCGGACAAATCAGCCCGCGGGTGAAGCTGACCCGCTCCTTTGGGCCGCGCGCCAACGTCTACGCCTATTACGGCCGTTTCTTCACCCCGTTCTCGCTGGAGAACGTCTCTCCGGCGGCGTCGTTCACGTTGAACCTTCCGCTGCAGAAGTCGGTCGCGGCGTTCGACCTCAAGCCGCAGCGCGACTCGGACTACGAGATCGGAGGACACTTGGGCGTCGGGTCCGGCGATCTGGGTCTGCGCGTGATGCAGAAAGACGCGACCGATCTGATCGACGACACCCAGATCGGGACGACCGACCTGCATCAGGACATCAATTACCGCGAAGGGCGGATCGCGTCGCAAACGGCCTACTACCAGTTGCCGCTCGCGCGCTCGGGGCGTTTCTACGCGTCGGCGACGCACACGTACTCGGTGAACAAGGGCTGCGAGACGCAGCTGCTGGCGCCGTGCTTCGGTCAGCCCGACGACTGGACGCCGGCCGACCACGATCAGCGTTGGGACGTCACCTCCGGCGTGCTCACCAACGACCGCCGCAACGGCTGGTTCGCGCTCGACGGTGAGTACGGCAGCGGGTTGTCGTCCGGACTCAATCCGGCCGGGGGCATCACCTGCGGGGGACCCGCGGACAACAGCGGCGGGCCCTGCAAACGCACGCCGCATCTGACCTTCGATGCGGAGAAGGGCATCGGGCTGGCGCACGGGATGGCGCTGACGCTGCGCGTCGGCAACATCTTCAACGACCGTTACTACGTCACGTATCTCAACGCCCAGGGAAACCACATCGCACGTCCGCGGACGTTCGACCTGGGACTCCGGTTCAGTACGCGCTAGGAGCAAGCCGCCCTCACGAAACACGGGCGGCTTGCGGCGAAGCCGCAAACGCGAAGGATTCGGCTACGCCGAATCCACCTAACCGGCCTGACCGGTAATCGTCAGGAAACCCATCCACGCGCCGAGCGACACGCACACGACGGCGACGCCGACGGCAACGAGATTCCCGAGCGCCGAATTGACCCGGTCGCCGAGAATCTTTTTGTCGTTGGCCATCACCAGCAAGAATCCGAGCACGATCGGCAGGACGAACGCGTTGAACGCCTCGACCCACACCGTGATGCGAATCAGCGGCAGGTGCGGGACCAGCACGATTCCCGCGCTGATCACGACCATCGCCGTATACAGTCCGTAAAAGCGCTTGGCGTCGAAGCATTTCGCGTTGAGCGAACAGCGCCAGGCGAAGGCTTCGCCGAACGCCCACGCCGTCGCCAGCGACACGACCAGCGCCCCGATGAGCGCCGCGCCGAGCAAACCGGCGCCGAACGCGATGCCGGCCCATTTGGTGCCGGTCAGGGGAACGAGCGCCAGCGCGGCGTGCGCGGCGTCGGAGACGCTGATGTGCTTGACGTAGAGGGTCGCGGCGCAGGTGACGACCACGGCGACCATGATCAGCTGCGTGGCGACCGAACCGATCGCCGTGTCGAGCCGGGCCCACGGAAGATCCCGCGGTTTTAATGCCTTGTCGACCGTCGCCGACTGCTGGTAGAAAATCATCCACGGCATGATGACGGCCCCGATGTTGCCGGCGACCAACAGGAGGTAGTCGCGATTTCCCAGCGGCTGGCTTCCGAAGATTCCCTCGCGCAGGAGAACGCCGGGGTCGGGATGCGCGGCGAACGCGGCCGGGATGAACAGCAGCTCCAGCACGCACAGACCCAGCGCCATCAGCTCGGCGCGGCGGTAGCGTCCGCTCAGCGCGATCCCTAACAGCACCGTTGCGGCCGCGACGACCATCGGAGCCACCGGAACGCCGAACACGAGCGCCGCACCGGCGATGCCGATGAATTCCGTCACCAAGGCCGCCACGTTGGTCAACAGCATCGTCCCGAGCGAGACCCAGGTCCAGGCCAAGCCGTAGTGCTCGCGGATCAACTGGGCGTGACCCTTACCGGTCACCGTGCCGAGCCGCACCGTCATCTCCTGGACGACGAACAGCGGCACGATCAGCAGCAGCTGGAGCAGCACCAGCTTCATCCCGAACTGCGCGCCGGAGGTCGCGGCGGTTGTTATGCTGCCGGCCTCGGTGTCGGCGAACGCGACGATCAGGCCGGGGCCGGCGACGGCAAGATAACGCCAGAGGCCGCGGCGCGGGCGCACGGCGGCAAGAGTCTGAGGATCGGCGTGAACGGCGGCCATCGTGCGTGGGGCTCCAGTGAGGCTTGCCTAATTGGGCCCCAGCGCATTCTCCTCCGGGGACTACGCCACGACTAGCGCTTTCGTCGCAGGACGCTCGCCCTGGCTGGAACGGAGCGCAGCCCGTCGAAAAGCCCCACCGTGCTCGCTCTCGCCGCCGTTCTGCTCGCGTTGGCAACGCCCGTCGCATCGGCACTGCCCGCCCCGGAGCCGGCTCCGACGAACCCGTTCAACCTGAACCCGATCCCGGCCGGCACGCCGTACCCGGTCATCGGGACGACCCGAACGCGCGCGCTGTGCCAGGCGATCCGGAAGGTCGTAGCTCCGGCCGTGCTCGCTGCGATGACCAGTGACAAAACCTATGCGACGTTCCGCAAGAGCTTGTACGACTACACGGTCAACGGCAGCGACACGTCGCGCGACTTCATGCTGATCCGCATGGACCGCTCGGTCGACGCGATGGTCAAGAGCACCAAGGAACTCGAGTCTGAGCTCGACTCCTACAACTTCACCACGCCGGCGAACACCGGTCAGCGCGACGCCGAGGCGCTCGCGAAAGTGCGCGAGTCGCTGCGCGGCGTGCTGGCCGCGCAAAAAGTCGAGCTCGACGCGATGAGCGGCTTTGTCGAAACCGAACGCATGCGCACCTTCGGTCAGCTCAGCGAGAGCGAGCGCAGCATGCAGGCCGCGGTCGGTCCGCCCACCTCGGCGCCGAACGTCCCCGGCCAATCGTTCGGTCCGAGCAACACGGACGATTCGAGCTACGGCTTCCTGCACGACTCCAACAACGTGTTCAAGCTGCCGGTGAGCAAGATCAGCCTCGACCAGGCGCACTTCCTCGACCGCGATCTCGGCGATCTGGCCGCATTTACGTCCAAACGCGAGGACGTCGCGTCGAAGGCCATCATCCCCGCCACGAACCTCTGCAAGTAAGCGCGAGCACGCGCGCGAGGCCGGTCTGGCCGGGTTCCCGAAGGGCATGACCCCGATGGGGGTCCCCCGCAAGCCGAGCCCGGCGCCCTCGATGGAAGCTTCGGCGTTCCTCGAGCAGGCGATGGACCAGTACGGCAAGGCCACGTACAACTTCGCCTACCGGTTGACCGGCAACGAGGCGGATGCGCGCGACCTGACTCAGGACGCCTTCATCCGGGTCTACCGGGCGTGGCGGTCGTTTCAGCCCGGGACGTCGTTTCTGTCCTGGATTTACCGGATCGTAACGAACCTGTACCGGGATGAACTTCGGCGGCGAAAAGGACGTTTCCAGGAAGAGATACCCGAAGACAACGCCCCCCAGGAGTACGCCGGCCAGCGACCGCTCGCGGTCGACCCGATCGGCGACTACATGGCCGGGCAATTGGGAGAGCCGCTGTCCAAGGCGCTGGGGCAGCTCTCCCCGGAACAGCGCCAAGTCGTCGTTTTAGCCGATATCGAAGAGTATAGCTACCAAGAGATCGCCGACATCATGGGCTGCTCGATCGGAACCGTCCGGTCGCGTCTCCATCGGGCTCGTGCACTTCTTCGTCGGCTCGTGACACGGGCGCAACAGGAACAACAATGAACCCCCACTACTCCAGCGAAATCCTCAGCGACTACCTCCACCGGGCGCTTAGCCCGGCGGCTGATAGTGCTGTCTTGACGCACCTCGATGTGTGCGGCGACTGCCGCCGGCGCTTCGACGACGAAGCCGCGATCGGCGACGCGCTCCGAGCGGCCGCGCGCGCCGATGAACGCGAATTTCCCTCGATGGTGAAGGCGCGCGTCTGGGACGCCGTCCGCCGCGAGCGGCCCACGCTGCTCGACCGCCTGCACTCGCGCTGGGCAACCGCACTCGCGGTCCCGGTCGCGGCCATGGTCGCGCTGGCCGTGTACTTCGGCACGCCGATCCTGCAGAGCGCCGGGCCTCCGACCGTCTCCGCGAGCTACTATCTCGACGAGCACAACGCCCAAACGACCCAGAGTCCGCTGGGACCCAGCGTGTCGCCGGCGGTCTACACGACCGACGGCACCGGCTCGGCCACTGCCGCCTCTTACATCGATACCGCCGACGCCGCCACCCTCGACGACGCCGCCGGTGCCGGCCGTTAGCCTTTCGCTCGCGCTTCTCGTTTTCGCGCTGAGCACCGCCGACGCGCGGGCGGCAGCGACCCCGGCACCGCATCCGCCGCCGCACGGAAAATCGCGCGCGGCTACGCCGGCGCCGATCACGGGCACCGACGCGCGCCCGCTGATCGTCGAGGCAGTCACGGCATCGTCCCACGTATCGTTCGTCGGCCAGATGTCGTCGATCCGCAGCGGCACCAGTCAAGCGCTCGCGGTCATCTCGAAGATCGAACATCGCGCGCCCGACGAAACGCGTCGCACCTACCTCGCGCCGCGCGCCCTCTACGGGCAATTCGTGATCAGCCGCGGCGCGATGTCCTGGGATGTCGACAGCGATCACAAGCGCGTGATCGTCAGCGAGAACCGGGCCGCCGTCGATCCGGTCGCGATCGTGGACGACATCGCGCTGCTCGACGGAAACTACCGGGCGGTGCGCACCGCGTCCGACGATGTCGCCAATCGGCGCACCGACGTCGTCGACCTGGTGAGCCGCTACACGGGCGAACGCGCCATGCGACTGTGGATCGACGTCGATACGCACATCGTGCTGGCGAAAGAGGCCTATCACAGCGACGGTTCTCTGGCCTGGCGCACGCGCTTCGACGACATCCGCTACACGGACGACATTCCCGAACAGGTTTTCACCGACTCGATCCCCTCCGGTTTCGCCACCGTCAAGGGCCGCTCGTACCAGCAGCCGCGCGCCCTGCCCAGCACCGCTCCGGACGCCGGCTTCTCCCCGGTCACGCCGAAATATCTTCCCGACGGCTTCTCCCTCGTCGGCGCCGACGTGTCGACGGTGAACAGCGTACGCAACCTGCACCTGATCTATTCGGACGGCATTCGCACGTTGTCGCTGTTCGAAAACTCGACCAACCGCGCGATCGACTTCGGTGCGATGCAGTCGCACATCGTCAAGTTCGCAGGCCACGACGCGCGTTACGTCCACGACGGGCCGACCACGCTGCTGGCGTGGCGCGAGCGCCGGCTGGCCTTCGCGCTCGTCGGCGATCTGGACCTCAACGAGCTGATCGCGATCGCGGTCTCCGTCGTCCCTTAAGCCGCCCGGGAGCTAGCCGCCGCGCGGCTTGCGCGGGAAGGGAGAGCGTGGCGATCTCGCTCTCGTCGGTCGATGCGGTCGCGTCGCGCATACGGCGCGCGCAGCGGGTCGATTTCGGAGCCTACGTGCTGCACCCGGGCGACATCGAGCGCGCGCTAACCGCCGCAGCCGAGCACGGTGCGCGCGTCCACGTCATCTTGCAGCGCGATCCGTACCGCGGCGGCGCCGGCGAGCGTCACCTCAACCGCGATGCGGCTCGGCGTGACGCTCGCGACCGCGCACAATCGCAACAACGCCGTCATCGTCGAGGGCTGCGCAAAGCTGGGGTGGGAAGCGCGCGCGATCCCGCGCAATGCGGACTGCGGCGGCGACCGCTGCGGCTACTGCGGTTTCGGCTGCGCGTACGGCAACAAGCGCGGCACGGCGCGCACGTATCTGCAAGATGCGGTCGATGCGGGCGCGTCAATCTACGCGAACACGCGCGCGACCCGGATCCGCATCGACGACGGCGCCGTGACCGGCGTCGACGCACGCACGGCCAACGGCGCACCGGTCGAGATCGACGCGCCGCTGGTCATGCTCGCCGCGGGCGCGCTGCGCACGCCGGGTTTGCTCGCGGCCGGCGGCGTTCGCTCGCCGCATCTCGGCAAGCATCTCCATTTGCATCCGACCAGCGCGCTCAGCGCGCTCTTCGACGAACCGGTCGAAACGTGGCACGGCGCGATGCAGACCGCCTTATGCGACCGCTTCGCCGAGAGCGACGACGGGTTCGGCGCCACGATCGAGGCCGCGCCCTCGCACCCGGGCTTGATGGCGCAGGCGATGCCGTGGATCGGCCGCGACGCGCACGCGACGGTGCTGAGCAGCGTGCGCAACCGCGCCTCGCTGATCGCGCTCACGCGCGACCGCGGCGAAGGCGCCATCGGACTCGACGAGCGCGCCGACGTCACCTACGAGCTGGCGCCGAGTGACGCGCGCAATCTGGCGGCCGGCCTCGCCGCAGCCGCACGCATCGCGTTCGCCGCGGGCGCGCGCGAAGTGTCCACGCTGCATGCCGAACCGCTCGTGCTCGGGGCCGAAGCCGCGACCCCGGCCGGAATCGACGCCTTCGCCGCCACGCTCGCGCGCTCGGCCGAACGCAAGATCCCGCTCGCGCTGTTTTCCGCGCACCAGATGGGCAGCGCGCGCATGGCGAGCGACCCCGCCGGCGGCGTGCTCGATCCCGACGGCCGCGTCTACGGCGTCGAGGGTTTATTGGTGGTGGACGGCTCGGCGTCACCGAGCGCCTCGGGCGTGAACCCGATGCTGACGATCATGGCGCTGGCGCATCGCGCCACCAGCGCGCTTATTGCGCGACGCGCAGGGTCAACGTCGAGCGGGTCGCCAGTGCGATCGCACTCATGAGGTAGCAGACCGTCGACTCGGCACCCTGATTGCGGTTGACGCCGTGCACGTCGAGGCCGTCGGAGCAGCCGCCTTGGCTCACCAGCGAAACGCGATGCACGTTGTTGCCAAGATACCAGGCATGGGCGATCTCGACGACGCTGCGCCACATCTGCTCGCCGGTCTGATCGTAGGCCGCCAGCGCGGCGTCGACGAGCGCCGCCGCTTCGAGCGGCTGCTGACCGAAGCGCGCCTTGGGACCGCCGCGCGGATACCAGCCGTCGTTGCCGACCGGATGGAACGTGCCGTGCTTGATCGTCTCGACCGCATAGAAGCGCAGCATCGCCAGCCCGGCTTCGACGTAGCGCGGGTTATCGAGCGCCGCGCCGGCACGCAGCAAGGCTTCCGGCAGCCGCGCATTGTCGTACGTCATCAGCTCTTCGCACCACTCCCAATCGGGGGCGCGATGGGCGTCGAAGGCGTCGGCGATCGGACGGACCGCATCGTCGAGCACGGCACGCAGCGCCAGCTCATCGTCGGGATGCCCGCCGAGCGCGTGCGTGAGCCCCAGCGCGGCGTACGCGCGCGAGCGGAGATGCTCCATGCGCGCGACCGCCGGCAGCGAACGGCGGCGCATCGCGCCCGCCAGGGCGCTCCACGACGGCTTCGGCGCGAAGCGCTCGGCGTAGCCGAGCCCCCAGATCGCGCGCCCGATCGCGTCGGGCGAGCCGCTGCGGTCCTGCCAACGGCGGTCGTAGCCCATGAAGTTGTGGAACCAGCCGTCGGGCTGCTGCGCGTCGTGCAGGTAGGCCAGGTACGTCGTCATCAGCCGCGAGGTATCATGATCTTCGTTGAAGCGGCGGGCCGCGTCGACCGCGACCAGCAGCGCGCGGCCAACGTCGTCGGTGCAGTAGCCGCACGACCGGTTCGGGATGTCCAGCGTCGCGTGCTGAAGGATGCCGACGTCGTCGGTCATCGCGTTGAGATGCTCGAGCGACGGCCAGCGATAGCCGGAGATCAGCATACGGCCGGCGATGGGCATGATCAGGCCGGGGTCGCGAGCGCCGAGTGCGCCGAGACGGGCAGCAGATCGGCAAACACGTGTCCGTACGCTTGCGCGACGTTGGGCCACGTCATCCGCCGGCCGTACCGGTAGGCACGGCGTTCGGTACTTTCGCGCAGGGCGGGATCGTCGAGCAGCGCCACGAGGGTCGTGGCGATCGCCGAACCGTCGCGCGCCGGGACGAGAAAACCGCGGCCGTGTGCCAGCAACTCCTGCGCGTACAGGTAGGGTGTCGAAACGATCGCTTTGCCGCAGCCGACAGCGTACGCCAACGTGCCGCTGACGATCTGGGTCGGGTTCAAATACGGCGTGAGGTAAATGTCGGTTGCGGTGAGATACGACAGCAACTCATCGAAGTCGAGATATTTATCGACCAGCAGCACATGATCGTCGAGCTTGTTGGCAGCGATCTCGGCTTCCAACTCGCGCCGATACGATTCACCTTCGCGCCGGCGAATCACCGGATGCGTCTGTCCCAGAATCAGGTACAGCGCTTCGGGATGCTGGGCGACGACGGCGTTCATCGCTTCGATCGCGTACTCGAGCCCTTTGCCGCGGTTGATCAGGCCGAAGGTCGAAATCGTCATGCGGCCTTCAAGACCGAGCCGCTTCTTCTCGCCGGCGCTCTCGCGGAACGGCACGTCCGGAACGCCGTGCGGAACGACCCGGATCTTGTGCGGCGCGACGCCGTAGCGGTCGATCAGAATGTCGCGGCCGGTCTCCGAGAGGACGACAACGCCGCTCGAGGTGGCGCACAGCGCGCGCGCCACGCGCAGATGTTCGGCTGAGGGATCCGGCAGCACGGTGTGCAGCGAGGTGACGACCGGTTTGCGGATCTGGGCGATGCAGTCGACGATCCACTCGCCGTCGTTGCCGCCGAAAAGCCCGTATTCGTGCTGAATATTGATGACGTCGCAGGGATAGGCGTTCGCGAACGCGGCGGTCTCTCGATAGGAATCGGGATCCTGCTGCACGAGGCGCGCGACGACGCGGCCCGGGTACACACGGTCTTCCGCGCCCGGCTCGTCAATAGCGATTACGGCGCTGTGCGTACCAAACGCAGCGTCATAATTCGTCACGACATCCTTCATGAAGGTCGCAATTCCGCATTCCCGAGGCGGAAAAGAACCGAAGAACAGAACCCGTGGCGCCTGACTTGTCACCGTCGTCCCCTGCACGGAGCCGGCGCCGGATTGCGCCGGGTTAGGCGTGATCCCTAGAAGCGACAGCAGTTTTTTCGTCCGCTGCTCTTTAGGACACGCTCGCTTGTGCCGACGGTTTCGTACCCGCGGAACTCAGGATTCTAACTCGGCCATTGTACGCTGACTCAGCTTGCCGTTGCGGCAATCCGAGCATCGGGAGCAAGCTGGGTATTTGCTGGGACGCTCACCCCGTGGCCGATCACGGACCCCGCCCCCACGCGTGCGCCCGCGCCGATGCGCGCGCGGCTTGCAACGATCGCCGTGTTTAAATGTGCACCGGCGCCGACGACGACGCCGTCCCATAAAAGGGAGTCCGCGACGACCGCACCGGGTCCGATTTCGCAGTTATCGCCGAGGACGGTGTAGGGTCCGACGACCGCGTCGGGAGCGATCCGGCAGCCGTTTCCGACAAAGATCGGCCCTCGGACAGCTGAGGGAGGGACCGCGTCGCGCCCGGGTCCGTCGACGCCGGGCACGACGCCGAGGGGCATCGTGTTGTCGAAGATGTGCCGGTGGGCGGCCAGGTACGCCTCCGGTCGGCCCAGGTCGATCCAGTAGTCGTCGGTGGTGTAGGCGTAGAGGGGGCGCCCGGCCGCGATCAGGGCCGGGAAGGTCTCGCGCTCGATCGAGACCGGCCGCCCGGCCGGGATCGCGTCGAGGACCTCGCGCTCGAGCAAGTAGGTGCCGGCGTTGACCTCGTTCGAGGGGGCTTGATCGCGCGGCGGCTTTTCGATGAAGTCCAGGATCCGGCCGGAGCTGTCGTGGACGACGACGCCGAAGGCGCTGGGGTCGTCGGCGTGGATCAGGTGGATCGTCGCCAGGCCGCCGGTACGCTGGTGGTCGGCCAGCATCGCCCGCAGGTCGAGCGAGGTCAGGACGTCGCCGTTGAGGACGAAAAATGGGCCGTCGATGAACTGTTCGACGTTCTTGAGTGCTCCCGCCGTACCAAGCGGGGTCGCTTCGATCACGAAGCGCAGCCGCATCCCCAGCCAGCTGCCGTCGCCGAAGTACGAGGTAATCGCCTCCGGCAGGTAGCCGGCCGGGAGGATGACGTCGTCGATCCCCGCCTCTTTGAGCCGCCGGAGCGTGCGCTCCAGGAACGGCATGTTCATGACTGGGACCATCGGTTTCGGGGTCTCGAGGGTGAGCGGACGGAGCCTTGTCCCCTCTCCCCCCACGAGGACGACTGCCTGCACGGGTTCTCCTGGGCCGAAATGCGCGCGGCAAGCCAAAAGGCGTGCCGACTTCCGATACTACCCGAAAGCCCCGTCGAAGTCGCTCACGTGGCGGTCATATCCCGGCAACCTCGCGACAATATGCCGGCAACCTCAGCATGCGAACATATGTTCGTGGGCTTGAGGGTCTATCGGGAGCGGATCAACTGGGCTGCGGTGCAGGCCTTCCACGACGCCGGCCACGGGATGGTGGCGTGCCAGAAGCTGTTCGGGTTCTCCTATACCGCCTGGGTCAAGGCCATAAAGCGCGGCCGGCTTCGGACAACTCCAACTCCCTTCGCGGATCGCCGGCGAAAGTACGATTGGGCAGAGGTCCAGCGGTATCATGACGAGGGGCACTCCGTCAGGGCCTGTTGCGCGCGCTTTGGGTTCGTAAAGGAGACCTGGTGCAAAGCGCGCCGGCGGGGGGAATTGAGGACGCGTCCGCTTGGCCAGCCGCTCGATCAACTGCTCGCGAAAGGCAAGTGTCGACGCAACATCAAGAACCGCTTGATCCGCGCTGGTATACTAGAAAATCGTTGCGGGGAATGCGGCCTGACCGAGTGGAGGGGCAAAAGGCTCAGCGTTCAAATCGACCACATCAACGGAATCCGCGACGACAACCGGCTCGAAAATCTTCGTATGCTCTGCCCAAACTGTCACAGTCAAACGGAAACCTTCGCGGGGTATAACATCAAACGTTCCCGGGTCGTTCAATGGCAGGACCGCAGGCTCTGAACCTGTGTATCGGAGTTCGAATCTCTGCCCGGGAGCCATGGCCCTATCGTCTAGAGGCCTAGGACGCCGCCCTCTCACGGCGGTAACACGGGTTCGAATCCCGTTGGGGCTATTTCAAAACCGCGTAACCACGCGGTTTTTTATTCGCTACCGGCAAACGGTTGCCATACGGTTGCCGTGCCGCCGGGTCTCGATCGCCGACTCGGCTTCATTTAGGTTGACGACCCTCATTGATCCGCTTAGCTGACCGCCGTAAAACCTCTGCCGCGCGCTTTTCTTGTTCCGGCGTGACGAACTGCAGTCGGTCGTTGATTGCCAGCGTTTGCTGAATAATCGCATCGATGACGCGTAGCACGCCGTCCTCAAACCGCTTCGTGATGCAGTTCGCTAAATGCAGCAACACCCAAATCAAGGTATAGGCGAGGCGGTTTCCATAGCCGTCTCTGCTGGCAACATCGAGAAACTCTCCGCCCACGCCTTCGGTAGAGCGCGCGACCTCTCGCAGAGCAAGAACGCTCCCGTGCGATACTTGACTCTGCAGCCCGAACGTGCCGGCGTAGCGGCGAGCACCTTCCGGCAATTCCTCCATCGCGGATTTAACGCTGGCACTCTTACCAAAGAGGGCCTTCTTCTCCGAGCCGGTGTTTATCTCGGCCGACGGCCTACCGAGCACCCTTTCGATCTCGGCTTCAACCGCCTCTTGGTCCGCGACCTCTAAGTCGCTTGTGACTTTGCGGAACTCATGGACGAACGCATCGAAGAATGCCGTTGCACGCGTGGGATCTTCGAGAATACGCTTAACCCGAAACTCATACTCCATGAGCGATCGGAAATGCACGCGTGCATGCCTATCCAATCCGGCACCGGCAACGATCAGGAAGGCGCGCCCCTCATTGAACGCCAGAATCCCAAAGCCGAGGAGCGCTTCTCTTACCGCGCGTTCTTCATCAGAAAGCCCGGCACAACTCGTCGTCCGTTCTCGCGCAATGGCAGACGCCAGCATCTTCAGCGCCTCGGCCATCGTCGAGGCTAGGTCACTATTAAGGTATCCCTGCGGGTGACTCAGCGTGAAGTTCACGGCAGCCGATTTAGGCTGGCCGGTGAAACGAAGGCCGCCCTCCTTGGTATTCTGCCCGTCTTCGCCATCACTCATCTGCGTCGCCGTGAAGGTATTGCGCCGGTCACGGCTTTTCTTTCGGCCTGTTCCATTGCCGCGCCGAGACGATCTGCCGCATTAACCATCGCGCCCTCGAGCAGATGCGCGTAGACCGTCATCGTCGTCACCGCTGAGCTGTGACCGAGCATTCCTGCTACCGAGCGCGCGTCGATCCCGGCGACCAGCATCGTCGTCGCCGCGGTGTGTCGCGCGTCGTGCAAGCGTGTCGACGAGATCCCAGCCTTTTCGAGCGAGTTCACCGAAGGCGTAACTCGCATTCCAGGGCGTGATTCGACGGCCGACCGCGTCCGCGAAGACGAAGCCGTCATCCTTATAGGAAGCGCCGGCGGCGAGTCTGTCGGCGGCTTGTGCCACCTTCTGCCGGCGGAGAGCGTCGAGCGCGAACGATGAGAGCGGCACCGTTCGAACGCGGTCCGTCTTCGTGCCCTTCATCGTCACGCCAGCCTTCGTTTGCGAGAGCGAACCTTCGATCCGCACGACGCCTCGCTCGAAATCCACGACTGGCCACTTCAGCGCGAGCAGTTCGCCGCGCCGCGCCCCGAGGGCGAAGGCGAGGGCGATGAAGGAGTGCCAGCGCGTCCCACGCGCCGCGTCCAGGACGCGCGCGATCTCATCGGCTTCGAACGCTTTGGCCTCTGATCGGCGGACCGCCGGCGCATCCACCGCCGAGACGACGTTGCGTCCGACGAGCGACATCTTCACGGCCCATGCGAGCATCCCGTTGAGGAGGGACCTCGCATGGAAGACGGTCTTCGCGGAGATCGGCTGCCCATCTTGACCACCCTCAGCCGCGAGCACCGCCTGCCAGTCTGAAATGTGCGCCGGCCGCAACTTCGCGAGCGTCAGCGATCCAATTCGCGGCAGGATGTAGCGGTCCGCGATCCCGTGATACTCCTCAAGGGTCTTCGCGCCGCATCGGGTGGCTCGATCGCGGAGGTAGGCATCCATTGCACCGGCGACCGTCACCGTCGTCGGCGAGAGATCGACTCCGCGATCGCGCGCAAACAGCGCCTCGCGTTCCGCCTTCTCCGCGTCGCGCCGCGTCGGGAACGTGCCGAGGGAACGACGCCGACGTCGGCCGGCGGCCGTCGTGTCGAGATCCACGAGGACCGCCCAGCGGCCAGACTTGCGACGGTAAATGCTCATCGTTTCTTCCCCTTCGGAGCAGCCAGCTCTGCGGCAAACTCTATCGTTTCATGCACGGTTTCATCGAAATATTTGTACTCGATTGAATCGAGGAAGGCGTTCAGGGTCGCGAGTTCCCAGGCGTCGGCCATCGCGCGTGCGGACTTCGCGATGTACGCCTTGATGTCGCGCGTGACCAGCTTCTTCTTTGCATCACCAATGCGGACACCGTTCACACCGGCGACGACTTGCGCGATGAGTTCGGCAAAGCGCCCGACGTCGCCGGGCAGGATCAGCGCCGCCGGCGTCCGCGTCGTTTCGCGGATCTTCGTGTACCAATCGGCCTGAGTAGCGACGGGCCACAACAGCGCTACTGCGTCGCGCCCCTTCCGACCGTTCCGATTCCCAATCTCCCTGACGGCCTCGACAAGGTCGAATGCGGTCGCCGTAGGTAGCGTCCTCTTTTTGGTCAGCGCGTTTGTCACGCGTCTCGGGTCCCACCCGAGATGCTCGGCGATGTTTTCGTTGTGAAGCCCCTTCAAGTCGCGAACGCGCCGGATGAGGGCACGCGCTTGAGCCGCATCGTGCGGGCTGAGGGCCGCGGAGTCAAGCGTTTTGGGCACCGCATACTCACTATGCGCCTAACCGTGAGTATCCTGCGTTGGCCGCCGAAAGCCGTCAGCGCATATACTCGGCCAATGGAACAGCCGCGTTTGCTCACGATCCCCGAAGTCGCCGCCACCCTCCACCTGTCGATCTCGGCGACGAAATCGCTGGTGTATTCGGGCAAAATACGAACGCTCACAATCGGACGCTCTCGCCGATGCACGCAGGAAGCACTGACCGAGTTCATCGCGAACTGTTGCATCGTGAACGACGGCGCGCTGCCGACTGAAGCGACGGCGGCCCGCTCGGTCAACAGACGCACGAGGCGCGCGCGCTCAGCCCTTCCGTAAGTATTTTCCGAAGAATCGAAACGCGTACCGATTGCGGACGCGCAGGGCCAGGGCTCTGGGTTTCCCTAACGCGGCACGGGAGAAAGCGCGCGTCCAAGCGAGCCTTCTGGCGATGCGGAAGGCCGCAGAAACCGCGCTCATGACGTCGCCCGGCCGTCGACGAGCGGCGGCAGACCGCGCTCGACGAAAAGCGCCGAGAGCGCGCCAAAAGCGAGAGCCTGAACCGTCGTATCCTCCTCGATCGCGAGTTGCTTGAGGCGCTTCCGCTGTGCCGGCGAAAGGCGGATGAAGATTTGCTTGCGGTCGTCCGACGCAGGGGGCGGCGCCGGAATTGCGGCCACCTTGGGCCGAGCCGGCTTGGCGAATTGTCGCGGCTTCATCGCTGCTTTTTCTCCTCCGACTGACTCGCGAGAATAATGTCTATCACGGGCGGCCCCCAGTTTGAAGTTGCACGGCGACGTCTCCGAACTGGCGTCGTATACCGATGAGGAACCGGCCGTGCTCGGCACGATCGGGGACGCGCGCGTGTACCAGTAACTCCCCGCCGACATCGATCACGCGCAAGCCGATCTCGTCCGAACGGCCAGCGCGTTCCCGGTGGTTCGGTGCCGCTTCGTCCAAAACGGCGGCCAGTCGACGTTCGATCTCGTCTTCAGTCACAGTCCCACTTCGCTTGCCGCATTCCCGTCCCAGATCGTCGCCGGCCGCGTATACCGTTCGATCATCGCGCTCGACTTGTGACCGCTCTGGCGGCGGATCGTCAGTTCGGAGATCCCGCGCATCGCGCACGATGTCACGAACCCTGCGCGCAGGCTATGCGCGCCGAGGTTCGACGAATCCCGTCCGACCTGCTCCGCGCGGCGCTTCACGACGAGCGCGACGGCTTCGGGCGACAGGCGATTCGGCGAGACACGGCCGTGCCGATTGATCGGCCGGAAGATCGGTCCTTCGACGATGGCGATGGCGTCGAGCCAGCGGCGCAGGGCGCGCACGGGACACGTTTCGAGGTGCGAACCGTTAGGGACGCCGATCAATCGGCCGGCGCCCTCCTGGTCGGTCTTCGACCGCCGAAGGTGGACCTCGAGGCCGCTCTCGACGAACCGCACGTCGCCGACGTTGAGCGATACGATCTCCGAGCGGCGCATCGCGGACGCGAAGCCGATCAAAAGCAATGCGCGATCACGCAAGGCCAGCGGATCGTCGCCGAGAGGTGCGACGATCGCCCGCAGGTCGTCGGTGAGGATCGCCGCCTTGCACGATTGCGCGACGCCGAGCCGACGCCTAATGCCAGCCATGACGGCCGCGACCTTCGGGTGCGAATGGGGGCTCTGGAGTCCGGCTTCATGGTGCGCGGCGGCAATCGCTGAAAGGCGGCGGCCGATTGTCGCGACCTTCTTCGAGCCGGCGAGGTGCGTGACGTAGAGCGCGACTGCGCCGGGAGCCGCCGGAAGCACCCGCGCTCCCGTCAACGCGCACCAACTCGAAAAGTCATTGAGATCCGCCGCGTCAGCAATGGTAGACACAATCCATGCTGAATGGGCGCTGGATTCGGGACGCTAATGGAGATGCGCAAATGAGCAGCGATGTAATTCGCGCTCCAACGAGCGGTTAGGAGTCTCGCTCACCTACGACACGATGCTTTTCGGAGCGGAGCGATTTCAGAGTATGGCAGAGAACCTTGGCGCAATCCTTGCCGCTTTGTCGGATGAGCGAACTGTCGGCGACATCCTCGCCATTTGCTGTACTGTTGCATGACGTTCAGCGAGATCTTTTTGCTGCTTCTTGACGATGAGCGGCGAGCGGCCGGGGTAGGGGGCGCAGCGGGCGGTATCGTACGCGAGTGGTCTCCGGACCGTTCCGAGTGCCGCATCGTGTTCTGCGACGCGCCGGATGAAGACCTCGCGCGCGTCGTCGTGACCGAAGCGGCGTGTGCCCGCGAGCAGCGGTACGCGCTGGAGTGGAAAGTTTACGGCCACGATCGCTCAGCGACTGTGATGAGTGCGTTGCTGGGCGCGGGCTTTGAACCGGGAGACCTAGAAACGGTGCTCGGTATCGAACTGCACGCCCCCAGGGAAACGGGAGGGCTGCCGCCCGGCGTCGAGATCCGGATCGTTCGGGATCCTAGGGAGCTCGCCGATGTCTCCGCAATCTCTCGTGCGTTGGGACGGCGCAACGTTGAGGGCGAGACTCGAGCGCTGGCAACGGCACTACATGACCGCCCTTCGGCGATCAGCGTGCACGTTCTTTACGAGGATGACAATCCCGCGGCTTGCGGCCGCATCCACTACGGACGCGTTCCAGGCGTAGCCGAACTCGCCGGCGGACGGACGGTTCCATCGCAGCGGCGGCGCGGCTTCTTCAGGGCTCTCGTGGAGTCTCGGCTACGGGAAGCGGCGGCGCAGGGTTCAAGGTACGTGTTCGTCGACGCTTTGCCTTCGTCGCATCATATCTTGACGCGTCTCGGCTTTGCGGCTGTGACCACGACTCAGCCGTACATTTATCCCGCATGAGGGTTGAACGGAGAGACCCATGACGCCGAAGGAGTTCGTCGACGCACTCTCAACAAACCCAACTCCACAATTATGTGCGGCCTAATGTTTGGGCTCAGACCCCAGCCGCACTCATAGTTGAATCAGCCGATCTCATGCTGACCCCGATGCACTCGTCTTCGAATGCGCCGCGCTACGTCGCCGAATTGAATACCTAGGCCCCGCGTTCTCCCGACATAATGGTTAGCGGTTTAAGCCCGGATTCGCCGGGTGAACGCTGGAAAAGACATCTTAGTCGCAAATAACCCCGGATTGGTAGTGGACACCTTTAACCCATTATCGCCATTGATATGCAGCGGTTAGGCAGACCCTCTCGACTGCGTTACGCTCATCTGAGGCCACTACGCGTAAGCAAACCGGTTCGAAAAGGCGTCACAGTTTACAATTTCCGTGCACCACCGTCACCTTTGATGGATCAAACATTCCGTGAACTTGGAACGTTCTGTCTCGAATGGAATCGGTAGGTACGATCGCCAACCCTCGACCATCTGCAAAACATTGCAGATTAGGATCGCTGCTACTCCCATTGACCGTCTCGTGAAAGTGCTGCCACTCAGCATCTATCGTATCACCCGGTGCATTGAGTTCGGAACCGATCTGAAGATAGAGCACGTCGTCTGCACGAAAGAAACGATCCTCTTCCGCTGAAAATACTTGCTTCCCATCAACAAATAGCCGAATTACGCCTTGCTGACGCTTGATTTCAATATCGTGCCAGCCATCTGGAATGAATGAGCCTTCGACATATTTCAGCGGCTGCTGGAACAGTTGGTCCGCCACAAACGTTTGGAGGCGGAATTGTCGACGCGCATCACGGATTATTCCGACCTGTAAAAATGGCGCGATCAACGACTCCGGGCCGCGGTTTGCAATCACCATAAGCCAAGCCGCCGAAAAGTCATGGTTCCCTTGGATCTGCGACAATTGAACGTTAGCTTTAAACGTATAGCTACGGGGAAGATAAAGTCGATATGCAGTAGCGATTGCATTGCGCATTTTTGTGGGACTGAGGTGCACGGGTGCCGCGTAGCCGGTGAGTTCAACGAAGCCGACACCGATTTGTTCTCCGCCAGTTGCCTCATCTTGGAGTTCGACGGCACCCTTCCAGTAAGGCTCGCCGCCTGCGGAGGGAACCACTTCCTGGTCCAACGCGACACCGCGTACCGAGAACGTGCCAAGTGACGGAAGCTTCACATCCCAAAAAGCGGGGTAGGCAACTGCCGAGTGAGGACTCATCCATCGGGCTCCGCCGCGAATACTGACGTGAAAGACAGAAGCCGTTAGGTGAGTGGTCTTGCCGTCACGATCGACTAACGTTCCGCTTGACTCGGCGCTATAGCTGCCATCCTCTCGGCGAAAAAGATACAGCATTACTTCGCGCCCATCGTTGAACTGAAAACCGAACCAATCCCAGCCAACTACATCTGCCGGCAGCTCAGCGTCAAACTGATGGTCCATCCACGATAGACCCGAGACAGCTAGGGTAGCACCGTTGAACGTTAGCTTGCCGGAAGTACGCAAACGCGTATAAGAATAGTAGCGAGAGGAGCAAGACGAACACGGTCCCGTACGCAAAATGCCTGAGGCACCGTGCGCGACCCTCGCCTTATCAGCCGTCGACATAAGGTCGATGCCAGTTAGGCCATTAGTTGCAGTCGCTCGTAAGTAGCGGCCACGGCCAAGCGGCTCGCCTTCGAGACGCCAGTTATCAAGATGCACGCTGAGGCCGCTCTCGCTTGCCCCTGCTATACCGAGTGACTGCCTTGCCAGGCGGTCTACGACCGAGAAACCACGCGTATCTTCGTTCGTAATCGCGAGCACCGCGTGGTAGAAATTGGGCGCATCCCACGCTTCTGAGGTTCGGGACATTGTCCGATGTGGCAAGGCAAACCGGAAAAAACTGAGCTGGTAATCGAACTCATGCCCAGTCGAATCTTTAAGGTGTCCCGTCAGATGCCACCATTCAGATCGCGAAGACCGATGGACACCATCTGACACTCCGTCCGCGAGCGCGCCCGGCGACGGACTGAAGACTGCCGCCGAGGCTACATGATCGGCTGCTAGCGGAACTTGAGGATAGCCGAGTACACAGCACAGCAATCCATAGAATAGGCTTTTCATTCCACGCGAATCGCCAGATCGGTCCGAATCCTACTTGCGATGCGCGCCGGGTATGTGCCGGCTAAGAGAACAGCTATCGTGCTTAGTAATGCAAGCCATGCCGCTAGGCGGTAGGGAATAGGTATTTCGCTGAGAGATGGTACCGGCACTTGAACGCCGCCGTAGACAAGAGTGACTGCGAGGAAGAAACCGAGCAGGACGCCGATCGTAGCCGCGAGCAGGCCGATTAGAGCCGCTTCGCTCAGCACCATCAGTTGCACTCCGATGCGAGCGAAACCGAGGTACCGGAGGGTAGCAATCTCGACGCGTCGTTCAAGTACACGCGCCGCAAGCCCGGACGCAAGCCCGAAGATGGCGAGGCCAAGTGTAACCGCGCTGAATACATACGTGAGTCCGAACGTTCCCTTAAAAATCGACTGAATACGGGTGCGCAACTCTCGTGTCGTTTGTACGCTTATTAGGCGCGGAGTCAATCTTCGGATCAGGCGCGATCGCAAGCTTATCAGATTCGTGCCAGGAATCGCCGTGATAACCGCTTGGCTTTGATCGCTGCCCGGCGTGCTCCGCAAGCGTGGTTTGCCGCCACTTGGAAATGGAGCGAGCTGGGCGACGCCTGCAGTCGCGGCTATCAGAGCCAAATCACCTGGATGCCAAGCCCCGACTGAGACACCGAAACCGTCACTCGGCTTGATTACAAGGTCGCCGGGAAGAACTTGGCTCGCCCACATATCGACGGCACCACTATACGCGGAAACCGCGAACACGGCTACGACCATCATTGCGGACGCAACAGTCATCGAAGCGAATGCGGCGGCCGAACGACGTGGCAATGCGGCAAGGTATAACGCAGCAAATCGTATCTCTGGAAGGAGTGGAGCATTGCGACCTAGTGCAACCACACTACGGATGGTCCAGGGAATGCAGAGCACTACGCCGACCGCTGCGACTACACTCACACCGCTTACCAGGAGCACCGGGGCGTCGATCCGACGGTATAGAAGGACGAGACACGCAGCAACGGACGCGGCGAGCCCGAATAGCGCAAGCCCTAAGTCCGCTTTTGCATTGCCGCGCCCGTTCGACGCCGCTTCCCCGACTGCGTCTAGAGCCGGAAGTATAGCGGCAGCAATCGCGATGAGAATGCCGCAGAGAAACGCGCGCAACAGGCCCGGAAAATCGTACACGACGCCGTCAGGCAACGTGCCGGCAACCGATCCGCCCATGAGAGGCGCGAGGGCAAACCAAGTAAAGAAAAGGCTTAAAGTGATTCCCTCCATCGAACCTACAACCCCGATCAGGAAGCCTTCAGTCAGGAATGCTTTAACGATAGCTGCGCGGCTTGCACCCAGGCTGCGGAACGTTCTTATTTCGGGACGGCGTTGCTCTACCGACAATGCGATCCCATTGTAAATCAGGGTAGCGGCAACGAGTAAGCCCAGAGCGGAAACGGTAGCAAGGCTGACCCCAAAGTTGCGCAGTACGTCGAACAATGTTTGCGAAGAGTTCGGCAGAGTTACGAATCGGGTCCCTATAGGCAAATGTGTCTGCATTATCCCGCGGACGGCGCCTAATCGAACCGGGTCGACAATGCAGTCGATGCGATCAATATAGCGCGAGTCACCATTCAGCTGTTGAGCAACCCCGAGGTCCACGAAAACAATGCTTGAATCGACGTCCGCTACGGCCGGCGGAAGAATGCCGGCAACGCGAAGGCGGAGTTGTCTAGACTCAGCCGTGCCGGTTAGCCACGAGCCTACAGAGAGGCGATATCGAGTGGCAACGCGAGTCGATATGATCGCCCCGGGATCACCGAGCAACGCCTGAGCGGACGGCTGGCTCCCCCAAGCGTCGAATGCCCCGGGCCTGATCGTGCGAATCTCGGCGTCCCTAGGCAACGGCTGAAGCATATCGAGACCGACGAGGTTGAGTATTTCGCCCCGCCGGTCGCCTATAGATATCGGCCGCTCGATCACCGGATCAGCCGAAAGAACTCCCGGAACCGCGCGCACCACGGCGAGAACCTGCTCGTTAAGCCGATGGGGCAACGCGAACACCGATAGGTTAACCTTATCATCAGCGGTATGGACGCCCGCGGCGAAGGAGGCGTTCGCTGTCGCGATGACGGTCGCGGTCGTGGCCGCCAGCGCAACGCCCAAGGCGGTAGCCACGGCAGCGATTAGCGAGCGAAGTCCGTTTTGACGCAAATAGGCCGCTACTAGAACGTCGAAGATCACATCAACGCTCTACTCGGCCGTCCTGCATGCAGATGACGCGATCACACAATGAGGCTGCGGCATTGGAATGAGAGGCCAGCAGTATGGACTGCCCCCCGAATGCGAGCTCGCGAAACAACTGCATTACTTGCATAGCATTCCGGGAGTCGAGATTGCCGGTCGGCTCATCGGCAAGAACGACCGCGGGCCCGTGGATCGTAGCGCGAGCGATCGCAACACGCTGGGCCTCTCCGCCGGACAGCTCATCCGGGTAGCTTCGTGCCTTTCTCTCAAGTCCGACCGCCTCGAGCGCAGCAGATACACGGTCAAGGATCTCAAAGCGCCCGTGTCCTTGAAGGACAAGAGGGACACCGATATTCTCCGCGACAGTCATTGTTGGCAGAAGGTTGAAGAACTGAAACACCGTACCAACACGAGTTCGACGCAGCAAAGTCATCGCCGAATCGCTCAATGTCGTCGTTGCCTGACCTTCAATGGTGACGACTCCAGAAGTCGGACGATCGACACAACCAACAAGAGCAAGTAGCGTACTCTTCCCGCAACCGCTCGGTCCGGTAAGCGCCACCATCTCGCCGGTTGAAACCTCAAAAGAGACGTCGTCCACCGCCGGTACGCCGTCTCGGCTAGCACCGTAAACCTTCGTGACGGCACTTAAACGGACAGGCAAAGTCTCAAAATGAGCTTCTGATCCGATCACTTCTCTTAAACGCTTCTAGCAACGCGATTTAATCCCCCAGGCGCAGGCCGTCGCTTTGACCTAGGGTCCCAGCGCGGGTCGCATGGTAGTTACGCCGGATATCTCAGAATCATTGGTTCTACGGGAGCGTGCGAGCCGTTCGTCGAGGCGACGAACCTTAGGCATTCCAATGTAAATGGTCGCTCGCAAAGTCCACCGCAATCCGGTCCCGACCGTTGCGCTCGACCACTCGACCTTCGCTGATCGTCTTCCGCGGGTTCGACGGCCCTCGGCCCGGACATGTTGGTCGTTTGTGGCTTACGTTGATGGTAGCCCGTATTGGTCGGGCAAGAACGTAGTCGGCATGACGCAGTTTCCGTGGTGCTATACGAATCGAGCCGCGGTTGCCAAACGGTTGCCGTCGGTGGCAACCGCCGGTGGCCTTGGTTGACCTCCAGGTACCGGGAAAGCCGCGTCGTTATCGCGTCGGCGGCCGTCCCTGACCTTCGGAATCCCTCACGCAACGGTTTCGAATCCCGTTGGGGCTACCACTTAAAACCTCGCTACGGCGGGGTTTTTTCTATGTTCGGAGCCCTGAAATTGACTCCGCGTAACAACCGGTCAGCACCGAGCGAAGCGCCAATAAGAAAGGGGCACGCGTTCGAGCGCGGGACTTCGTGAGCGCTAGAGTAGAGCCGCGTATGTTGTCGTGTCAAATAAAAAGCCCCGCGCCTTAAGTCTTTTGGTAGGCAGTCCAGGCGTCTTGACGCGTTATTGGCCGCTAACTCGGCGAGTCATTATCGTACACTGC
This sequence comes from Vulcanimicrobiota bacterium, assembly GCA_003161555.1. Classification (GTDB taxonomy): domain Bacteria; phylum Vulcanimicrobiota; class Vulcanimicrobiia; order Vulcanimicrobiales; family Vulcanimicrobiaceae; genus Vulcanimicrobium; species Vulcanimicrobium vanleeuwenhoeki. The sequence continues at coordinate 29,746 of PMOG01000073.1, forward strand.
AATAATGGACTTGCCGAATAGCTCCGATTGGCTCGTCTCGTTGCTCATACGCCCAACGGCGTCGAGCAGCAACGCGTCATTTTGCGGTATAGGGTAGGCCTTCTCACTGACGCGAACCCCCAGTATATGGACGCCGAGCATTCCGATGACAACCATGGGCTGTCCAGATAAGGTGACGATGAAGGCAAAATGGTGACTGTCAGGCGCGATATTGATGGAACGCAACATCCCATTGACGTCCATCGATGAATTCAGTTGAATTGCCGGCCCGGAAGGGACGCCGTCATTCAACCACGATCTCATGGCGGCGGCAATCGAATCATCGAGCCATTCATCTCCAAGCCAGTACCATGCCATTTCATATGCTATCTTCAGAAGCCCCATCTGGTGGCCGCCGCGATTCATGGGCACGTCGACCGCTACGACAATATCCGAGTTGCTTGTTTCCAAACTGGCAATGAACTGCTTAGTCACTTCCGCGATAATCGCTTCGTCCCGAACGTCGCGCTTTCTAAGGGCGCTCCTGACCAACATCGGAATCCTGTCGTTATCCTTGGGCGCAACAACCGTATCTGGGCTCGGGCCGATTGATTGTAGTGAACCGTCGTCCTTATACGTAATGATGAAGTCGCTTTTCGTTACCGACTCAAGCCTAGTCTCACCATCTGGTTCTCTTATTACTCGAACCATTAAACCCGGTTCGGTTGGATGAGGGATTGGTTTCTTAATGGCATCGCCTACAGGGTCAGGAACAGACCCGCGATGCCCCTTCAATCCAAGTTCGATGCGGCGTTGCAAAAGATCGTACTGTTTTTGAAGTGGCCCGTCCGCGAAGTCCCCTAACCTATTATCACACGTCTCGCAAACTCGATGAATGGTGAAAGACCCGCCCAACCCGTATGGGAAAACGTGCTCTCCCGAACCAGTACGCTCGGGCTTATCCTTGAGACATATTATGCAGAGCACAGAATCATTATAGGTCTGGATGCAGTCCAAATCAAACTGTCCGCGAGGTTTTTAGAATCACTTTTTTGATTGCTATGACCACTCCTAAACGCCCAGCCCATAGATCATCGTTAGTCGGCGGATTGCCTTCACTGCGTACCGTGTGTGCGCGTGAGCCTCTCGCCCTAGAAATCGACAAACGATCGCGCTGCCGGGTTGTAGCGACGCTGTGTCACGTCGGGGCCGCCTAATGCTTCAGGAGTCAGCTGTCTCGCGGCAAAGGGGTTGTGAAGGATTAGATATTCCGGTCCGCCCACGAACCTTCGAGTGTACGAGATCACAGCACTAATCCGTGTGTTACTGTCGGGGCGAAATGCGCCGTCTGCGTCCCGCCAATTGACGAAATTGCCATTCATGACCCTGAGGGATTCGGTCCCAAAGCACGCGTCCATGACATCTTCGTCATGCATAAAGGTGCTGTTCGTGCGATCGATCACGACGATGCCGGACTCTCCCTGGGGCAGTTGTCGGATTGCTTCACGGATTCGGCGGCGGGCTTGATCACTGTGCTCATCGCCAAAAACGTATTCGCGGCCCATTGAACTTGCAAGGTAGCCTCCGTTTTCGGATTCGGTCGCGTTCGCTTCGATTGAGAGCCCGTCAATCTCGAATGTAAACGGGAGCGCGCCCCCGGCAAGAAAATGCGCAGCGAACAGCTTTTTCATTTTCCGGACGAGTGCAGCTACATTAGCCGACTCGAGAGTTGCTTCACGAATATGTAGCGCATATGGTTGTTCGATTCGCCTAAGGCGCTGCATCACGTCTGCAGTAACAGAATCCGCGTCTTTGACATCAGGCAAATCTTGAAGTGACTTGACCTCAAACCACAACGTTAGGTCACCGCGAGAGGCGCTGAACTCGACTAGTTTAGTTCCGACCGGAGGCTCAAGTACAACATGGTAATGACGTTCTTTCATCCAAGCAGCAAAGTGGAGCTCGGAAAGCGCGGAAGCGTAAATCGAATAGGAGAGATGTCGAAACTTTGTCCGGAACTTCTCGAAGGAGCCTTCGGCCTTCAAAAAGTCAAGAAGCCGTGACAGCTCGAGCATCTGCCCAACTGCTGCTGCGTCATTTGGCTGCGCCAAGACGAAGAGCAGATAGTTTTCCGTGGTTCGACGACTCGATAGCTTGGTCAAAAACGCGTCGTCGTAGAGGTATTTCAAGCTGGGAAATTGCTCCGTCATCAGCTCACAGCGACCGCGGAGCACCTCCGCTGGCAGTAGCATGAGTTCGTCGATCGTCAAATCGCCATCAGCTCGACCCTTCTTGCTCATTTGCCAGCCTCGCGTTGTCGCTCGAATTCAGGTCTGGTGATGCCCATATCGCTCAGCTCTTCATCGCTCACTCGACGTGCGTAGACTGACGTCATAGTGTAGTCCCGGCACTGAGACTTCGGAACAAAGCGAATCTCGGATCCGAGGCTAAGGCGTTCGGCAAAGTCCGTCGGCGGAAGCCAGGGCGTCGCGAACAGGTGATGCCCCCAGTAGGGATCGCGGTCGATGACCCGACGTTCGTAGTTTTCGCCCTCAAGCCATCGCCAAATGGTGCCCATCGTCTCGTCAACATACGCGAGCAGATTATCAAAGTCGGAATCGTTCGGAACGCCCATGACATCTGCATCTCGATGAGCTACTCGCTTTGCCACGTACTGATGCAATTTAGCGCGTCGCTTGCCGAGGTCCCGAATGACGAGTCGAACGTCGCCCTTTTCCGGGGCAATTGCAAAACTCTCTGCTCTAGCGACGTCAATGCGTTCGAGTAACCCGGTCAAGGTGAGTTGGTCCGCTCGCCGATCGGTAATGGCCCGCAAAGCGATGTGCTGGTAGTTCTGATACCAAATGAACATGGCGTCGACGAAAAAATGGCCGAACCGCAACGCGGCTTGATCGGGCGAGATGAGAATTACCGATCGAAAGTCGTCGAATACGTCTTTGTAGTGCTTTAGCATGGCAATCTCGCGATCAACGGTATTGGCCAGGGCGATAAGCTCATCGCGCAGGGTGCGCTCTAGCCGCATGTACACATCGTTCAGTCGCCCTTGAGTAGTCGGCGGTAATTGCGGATCGCATCGGCCGCGACGATCGTCGCTGCGGTCGTCCGCCATGGATAGCGTTCACTGCGGCGGTGCCCTCTGTTCGGGCCGGAAGCAATAGTAACGATGAACTGGACGACGCCGCGGTCCCCGTCGGGCTTATAGTCCGCAGCGTGACCGAAAATGCCGCTTCCGAACCGCCGCGGAGCTCCGGCTTGCGAGGCATTGCCGCCAAGTTCATCATGGATGATAGAGTAGATCGCCTCCACCCAGACCGCATTTGAGACTTCGGAATCCTTCGGATTCTCGGGACCGCTTTCGAGAAACCGTGCGATACGGTCGGCGGCATCATGGCGGGCAGCAACGTCGTCGACGTCGATGATCGGAAAATAGTCGCCGACCGGATTCAAGTGATCCTGAAATGTCGGCCCAGAGAACGGCAAGAAGCGCACGCTGCGGGCGCGCTGGCCGGGCGGGCCCACGAGCATCGCGCGAACCTCGTTGTCGCCGAACTTCCACGACGGTGTCGTCCTAAAGGGGTCGAAGGTGACGTCGACGGTCAAGCGCACGGCGACATCGGCGTTCACTCCGAGGACAAAATCGAATAGCATCGGCGCAACATCGTATCCCGCCGGCGGCACGAGTTCGCGCACGGTAATCACGAGTACGGGTGAGCTGTCCACGTCGATTTGCTCGGCGCTTTCAATCTGGCCGCGAAGCTGATCGGGCCCCTGACCGATGACAACGTAGCTCCCGGTCGCCGGCGCCGGCAGAACTCGGTCGCTGTCGGCTTCAAAAATGCGGTCTTCAGCGTTGGCAGAGCGGTAGATGATCCGCGCCGGAATGAGCGGACCGCTCGCTTTGTAGCCCGGGAACGTCCAAACCGGCGCCCGTTGAATCCCGGTCTTCCGGAGGCGGTCAGCTTCACGCTCGACGAGCCGACGCACCAGCGCTCCGCGCGACTCTCCGGACGTTCGCTGGACCTCGGCGAGCTGGGCGATTGTTTGCGGATAAAGCGAGATCGGGACTAGTTGCGCCCTATCGGGCAGCCGCTGCTGTTGTTTGGCCATTAGTAAACTATATAGTATCACGCCAGCACTTCAGTCACAACTATATACTTTACGAACCCTAGGGCGCCGGATACTAGCGACTGCCGGGGCCATCGAGCCTCTCGCCGCGACCGCTTGATTAAGCCACTAGGTTAAGTGCCCAGACGCCACGCAATTCCCAGAATGGCCTCCTCCGGAAGCAAATTGATATTTTGTAGGGCTTCTGCTACTATCTCAGGTAGAAAAGATGACAGCTGTAGCAAAGATTGAGCGCCGGGTCTCCGCCGCGCCTCCTGGCCACCTCTTCACGATCGAGGACTTCCTAGCGTTCGGGCCTCCCGCTGCCGCAAAGACGGCTGCCTCCCGACTAAGCAAACGAGGGCTCCTAGAGCGCGTACGCCGCGGACTGTATTGCAAGCCTCGTGTGTCGCGCTTTGGCCGATGGACGCCCTCCCCGGAAGAGCTTGCTCTTGCCGCCGCGCACGGTAAAGCACCGGGCCCTGCCGGTGCCAGCGCGGCAGCCGCTCTCGGTCTGAGTACACAGATCCCGGCCCGTTCAACCATTGCCGTGGTGGGCAATCGCCCAAGCTCGGTCGCGAACGTGAGATTTATCGAGCGCTCCAACATCGAGCGCGTCTCCGCAGGTCTTCGATCGGCAGAAATTGCGTTGCTTGAGGTGTTGCGTGATGACCTCAAGTGGGTGGAGCTCTCCGATGCGGATATTCGTAACCGCATCCACGACCTTGTCGCCGCCGGCGACATCGACGTTCGCCGTATACGCCGTGCGGCAAAGCACGAACCGCGCCGCGTCGAAGAAAAGCTCGCCGCGGTTCTTCCCGCCTAATGCCACTGCTCCGCGAAAACCCCGACGACTTCGACGTCCTCGTCGGCCGCGTCGCGGAGCACCTTGGGTTTCCTACTGCTTTCGTTGAGCGAGACTACTGGATTACGGAAATCCTTCGCTCGATTTCTCAGCCGATCGAAGACTACGAAGCGAACGTAATCTTCAAGGGCGGTACGAGTCTCTCCAAAGGGTGGCGCCTCCTCCAACGGATGTCGGAGGACGTCGACGTCATAGTCACTTTTGGTCAAATATCGAAAAACGGCCGCGATCGCGCTTTGAAACTCGTCATAGAGCGGGTTGAACGAGATATCGGGGTCGAATCCACGGAAAATACTGCGGAAAAGTCGGTGCACCGATCTCGCCATTTCAACTACCCACAACGATTCCAGCACGGTGCTTTGAGCGGTGAGCGAGTTTTATTGGAACTTGGGACGCGCGGAGGTCCAGAGCCGCACCAACGACTGCGGTTACGGTCCCTTATTGCTGAGGTCGCGTGCACTGTATTTGACGTGGGCGAGGGCGACTTCGATGAGTTCGCCCCGCTCGAAATCGACACGTTGGCTCCGGAGCGTACCCTCTTTGAAAAGCTCGCCGCGTTGCACCATCTCGCTGAGACAGCTTCTGTCGACGAGAGCAGATATGAGAATCTTGGAACGCTTCTCCGCCATGCCTACGATATCGCGATGCTCCTCGAAAATGAAGCGACGCTCGCTGCTCTGAGGGGACTTGATCGCGCGACTATGCTCAAAGACATCGAAGATCGTAGCCGTGAGAGCGGATGGCCGTGGACGCCGCGACCCGCAGGTGGGTATGCGGAAAGCTCCGCTTTCGGTCCAGCCTTCATGCAGCAGCCGGCGGTTGCAGCTGCTTACGCGCGTGCTTTAGAACTTGTTGTTGGTGGCCCGAAACCATCGCTCGCCGAGGTCGCAGAACTCGTTCGCGCGCGCGCAGATCTTCTTTAAGGCGCAGAGCGTGTCGGAAAGTCAAGGGCCGCAGTCATCGCTCCAGGCGAAAATGCAAATTCGTTCGCCAGCTGATACGCTCGCCGCGCTACGCACGTCATACGACGTCGCGTCGATCGTCCAGCTCAGCGTCCGCCTCGATGCCGTTTGGACGAACATCTGCACGGCGATTATTCGCGGCAACAGCGCACTTCGTCGTACACTCGACCAACCGAAACGCGTTGAAGTGCAAGTTGTGGATCGACTTTTTGCGTTCACGTGGGCGGACGTAGACGCGACGCAAACGGATGCCTTTGTTGTATCCGCCGCTTCGGGGTCGGCTATCGTCCCCGGAACACGCACTTCGGTGACATACTCTCTCGCCGAGTCAGACATCGGCTTTTGGGGCAAGCCATCACCCCCGAACTTTCCTGGCACTCCTCTCTCGCGCTGCTGTTGGGCTCGCAGCTTCCCGACGTTGGATGAGGTTTCGGGGTTCGAGCTGCTCGCGACTTCGGGTATCGCACGTGTGGCCGATCGGCTCCCGCAGCGCTACACCTTTCCTTCGGGATTGTCGACGTGCGCTTGCAGCTGGCTCGCATCGGGAGCCTGACAGATCTGTACCCAAGCTACCCGGAAATGCATTGGCGCGCGACCCCGGGCGGTGAGGCGACCGTCGACGTTGCGGTGCCCGTCATTAGCAGATCGAGCGCGCCGATCACGTGCGCCACGACATGATCGGCTTGTGATCCGCGATACCAGCGATCAACTATCACGTTGCGAATATTCTTTGGATGCTGCTTAATGTCTACCGCGTCGGCATTGAAGGCCTCAAGGAGATAACCGCCGAGTTGACGGGTTGAAAGCCTAAGCACCTCGTCGGCCGTCGGTAACAGCAGAGCTAGTTCTCTCATCGTAGCTGGACGGCGCGTTGAGCTCGGCGACTTCCACCGCTGCAAATTGCTAAAAGAGCGTCGGCTTTGCGGTTAACGTCGGTGCCAACCAGTTTTCAGATACTAACGCATCTTGCGACATTACGTTCATTGCCGGTTATCCTGAATGGCTTCGAGGACCTAAATCGCGCCCCAGTGGCGTCACCAACTAGCGTTTGCTGGAAGGCATCGCCTTGGCCATACTTCTCGACCATCAAATGCAACGTCGACACCCCGCCGTGTTCACGTCATCAACATGGAAGGCGCTGCAGTGCGCCTTAGCGTCCTCGATCCAGTCCTCGACACATGCTCGCATCCGTGAGGAATCAAACAACACCTGTGTCCACGCTGGCGTTCCACCGAGGTCAAACTCAAGTCGCAACAGCTCGCCACCTTCGCAACCAAAGTTGCGAAGCCTCGACTCAATATCGTCGCCTCCGATGTTCTTGAAGCCGGCACGCGTAAGAAAGCCGTTGCACCAGTCCGTCCACGAAGGGTGGGCCATTAAGCACCTGCGCAACGGGAGCGTAGGTTCGATCCTCAACCATCTCCCCGTACTCCCGCTTCTAGTCCGGCATGGGCATTGACATCGAGTGCGTATATCTAGCGCAAGATATTAGCGAAGGCGGTCAACGTATACGGCGCGCGCGTCGCTTCTTGCTCTTGTTCTCGGCACGCGTCGAGTCTCCGGTCAACTCTCCAGTAAGGAGATCCATACCGTCATAGTACATCGCACGGGCGCGTTTGTCGGCAGGGTTTTCCACGAGCGATATCTCGCGGACGCCTTCAATGTCGTGAATAATGCGATGTGCGACCTCTCCCGCGTAGATGTCGCCCGCCACATGGTTGCATTCGCCGCCTCGGACGTGACATATGCTACATTCAACCTCGGCCTCATTAATAATCATCGCAGGACTAAAGAAGCGTTGCTTCGGGAACAGAACGCGCTCCACGATCGATAGATGCTCCTCGAGCTGCTGAGCGGGTTCAAAGTTCGGTAACCAGCACGCCGCCCAGTATGCTGAGCCCTGCGTCGTAACGAGCATGTCCCATGCAGCACGGAATTTGTGTTCGCTTACGAGAATCCACATGTGCATTTCACCTTGCAGCGCCCGCACGAATTCCTCAATTCGTCGCCATTCGGACGCAAGATCATCCAAACCGGCTGCGCGCGTGCCGGCGACGGCGCGCGTACACTCAATCAGTGTGTGCTCGTGACCACTGAGGACGGCACGCTTTTTGTGTGTCGAGAACGATAGAGTCGCGACGATGCAGTGCGCCTCATAGTCGGCAGCGAGTTGCTGAAGTGCATCGGCCGGGGTGTTCACCAATGGCCAACCCGCATCGTCCTTAGCAATCATCAGAGTTCGCTCCGAACGCTGTACGTGCGGCCTCCACGATGGATGGCAGACCCTGGACGGGACCACGATACGTCAGCCGCTTTGCCATCCTGCCCCGTGTCACAACCAGTTCGAACGCGGCTTCATATTCGCGAGCCTCGCGTCGCCCGCAACGTGATTCGAGATGGCGCGCGAGGTGCTCGAAAAAGCTGACTGTGATCGTCGCGCCGCCTTCGATCAAAAACGCATGCGCGAACTGCATCACAGGTATGATGATCTCGTGATCTCGTTCGTGGATCGTATGATGTCCAGATGGTCCCGCAACGGTGATTTCTAGACCAACTTGTCGCCCCAAGATCCGTATCGTGCTCGTCATCTGCTCATAGACGAAGTCTTCTGGCGAATTCGCTACCGCGAAGTTCCGCGGCAGCACCGACGCACGCGGCGCGTTGATTCCGAACTGCTCGAGGCGCGCAGCCACCGTCTCGTCGGCCTCGACAACAATTGGCTTATCCAGCGCAATGACCGCCGGCCGACGATCAAGACCATCCAGGTCCGTACGTTCGAACTTGTGCTCCTTCATGTCGATCCTCGCGCTTAACCCATAGCCATCTATCGAACGCATGTTCGATAGATCAGCTTAAGCCCCTCCCGGTGGTTCAGACAAAAACGACGGTCCAGGGTCACAGCTGCGCTCGATCGAGCAGCCATGCGTTCTAAGCACGTGCGCCGCCACGACCTGACATTGCAGCGCGTTGCGGCCGCAGTCAAGGCGATGAAGCGCGATAAGCGCGCCCATCATCTCGCCGGCGGTGCCCTTCCGCACTTGTTTAGGTCGAGGGCTTGGTCGTCGTCGCGGACACAATGACGAATCGGCGCCCCAAGGGCTTCCTCGGCATGGTAATGGGCAAGCCGGAGATTTTCGAGAACGAGAACAGCGCGCGGGTCGTTCGCCGGATTATCGACGCGGCCGACCAGATCGCTGCGGAAAGTGGGGGAGTGATTGTGATCGACCAGTCGTCCGTGGATCAATGGCCGTTGGCCCGGCGTCTTCGACGATCTATCGAGGGCGTGTATCAGCGCCCTCTCATATACGCGTCGCTGGCGGGACACCCACAACGCTCATGACGATCTTTGCACAATCCTAACGCGTTGAAGCCGCTGCCGCCAAACGCCCTGACCTTCGACGGCGTACGCCAAACTCGCAGCGACGCCGACGGCCGCGGGTTTCAGCTCGTGACGACGCCGGAGAACGACGCCGCTCAAGCTCCCGGCCAGGGCTTCAGCCGCGGCCGCGCGAGCGCGCTTAATTGCCTCTGTGTCCAGGCGTTCCGGCGTCGCGCAAGCAGTCGGTACAGCGATGGTTCCTGCGGCCAATCGAGTACAGATTACCGCAGTTCAGGCGGCGCATACGCGTCACGCTGTTCCGCATCTTGAATATAATAGCGCAATAGCAGTCAAAACTTCATGAGTCACACGATGCGCGCGAATTCGTGCAGCATGTGTCTGACATACGCGCGGTCGCCGCGCCAGTCGAGCGCTTCCAGCAAGGCGTCAATTGCAGTGTACCCCTGGTTCTTGAAAACGCCGACGACATTGCCGTCCTCTAGGTGCGAGATCTCGGCTTGGGCGACAACTCCATTGCCCATGTTCAGGGTCGCGGCGTCAGCGATTTCCTGTTGTGTCTTATTAAGGTGTAGACGCCGGCTAGCTAAGATATAGCCGACGTCTTCCATCGCCCTCTGAGCAGCCTTGCGTATGCGGCCCTCAGCTTCTTGCCAACCGAAATTCGCCAAAAAGAACCTCCACCCTAGACATTGCGGGGTCCAAATGTCGACCTAATGCCCGTGAACTCCGGACGGTTGCTCGCCGGCTCCGTCGTTTGCAAAAAGCACTTCGCGGAACTCGATCGCCTCGTTCCTTGATGTCATTTAGGCTATTTCACGGTTGCGTGGTCGTCCGAACATTGCATCGCCACTGGAAAGATGCCGAGAACAAAACCCGCGATGCTCAGCGTGTTCTTTTGGCCCGTGCTGCCTGCCGCCGAGACGAACTGTGGGCTTGCCGCGCTATACGCACTGGTCGCGTAGCTGAGAACCTTACAAACACCCGAAGTTGTTGGAGTAACCGCTTTCGCAAGCCCTTGTATGGTGGTGCTATACACGGAAACCACCTTGCCGCTGTCAGCGCCCGGCACAGCGACTGTAACGGATGCGGGGCCTGGCGATCGAAGCGCGCCAACGATCGCCGCCGATACCTGTGCGGCAGCGCTGGCAGCCTCAGCATCAGACATAGTTGCGATCGCTTCCCGAGAAAGTCGCTCGGCATTTTGAGCTGCAATGACCTGACTGCGTAAAGCACCCACATCCTTCATATCGTTAACCGCGGCGGTCGAAAGCGGATGGTACGCGACTAGCCTTGCGTCGAGGTCCTTCGTCATCGAGTCTTGCAACAGCCGAATTGCAAGCGATGCCGCCTGGCGATTGTCAAACGCTTGTAGGGCACGTTCTGAAGTCTGTACTGCGCTCACTGGGCTCACTGTTGATGCGATGAGCGCCGCAAGAATTATGAAGCTTCGAACTCTATTCATTTGTGCCTCGGTGCGGAGATGAAGCGAAAATTGATCTTGAGGCTTTGGCTCGGCGAAGAGCATTCGCACCTGTCGCGCCTCCCGTGGTCTAGTCGCAACCTCGTCAACACGATATTGGTGGGACGGCGATGTTCGTGATGGCATGCAGAAAAATAAGGAGCGCGGTGACGGCGTCCACGGAAACACCTCCGGCCTAGCAGCGAGTCTGCTAGGACGGTAGGCGCTCGGCTGATGCCGCAGTCTACCTAATGTTGGGTAGGTGCGTTCCAGAAATCGGGGCGCGTCGCGGCGAGATTGATCAGCGCTTCGCGGCCCTTCACGCCGAGTTTCTTCGTTCCGTTACGTATGTGCGTTCGGACCGTTTCTACCCGGCGATCTAGGAGGTCGGCGATCTCCTTCGCCTGCCGGCGCTCGGAGTACAGTCTGAGGATCTCGCGTTCCGACAAGCTCAGGATCGACGTCGGTGCGCGATCTGCGGCAGGTGCCAGCATATCGAACAGCTGCGCATAGCCACTCAGCCCGGCGTCCCGAAGTTCACTGATGACGCACGACCAGGCGTGCCGATCCTCAGCCAACGCGAGCCCGTGTGCTGCCTTGGCGAGTTCGCGCTCGCGGCGATTCCGTGCGGCTTTCACGGCGTCGCGCGCGGCCCGAGAGGCAAGGCTGCGGTGACCTCGGGACGCTTCGACTGCAGCGACGACGGCATGGAGCAGGACGCTCGTGCGCGACGTAGCGCCCCGCGGATCGACGCCGAACGAACGGGTCCGACTGCGCATTACCGACAGGCGCGCCCGGCTCGTCCCCGATTGTCGCGAGACCGCGATCAGCGTCGAGATGGCCTCGGCGCAGGCAACGATTTCCGGCGGCTCGTCATTCTCCGACACGATTCGGTCGAGCCCGGCCATGGCCGAAGCGAATCGCCCGCGTCGCGTTTCACCCAACGCCCGGGCGAACGCGTGGGGAAGCGCATCGCCGTATCCGCGCACGGGGCCGAGTCCAGCCAACTCCGATTCGGCCTTCGCGAATGCCGCGTCGTCGCCGACCTCTGCTGCATCGACCAGCAAAGCCGTCAGTCCGGCCATCTCGATCTGCCGAAGTCCGCAGCGTCGCGCAGCCACGACCATCCTCCTGGCTTCTGCGACGATGGCGTCTTCGTCGTCCTCGGCGACGGCGATGTTGTACAGCAGCGAACGTATCCGCGCTTCGACACCGTCCAGGCCCTCGGCGATCGCAATTTCGAGTGCGATCTCGCAGCGGTCGCGCGCGACCCTCGGTGTTCCGGCAAAGTGCGCAGCGAGGCCGAGGCGCTGCCATGCACGGGCGGCCTTCAACGGCTCCGAACATCGGCGCGCTGCACGGACACCGGCGTCAACGACCGCGCCCAGCATCGAGAACTCGCCGGCCGCCGCAAGCGCTACGGCGAAGGCGCTCTGGACTTCGGCATCGTCCGGATACATGAACGCTACCGGCCGCAACACGTCGGCAGCTCCTCGCCGGCCGCGATTCACGAGTTCGGTCGCAAGGCGCACCGCGGCAGTGCGGCCGTCAACGCCGCCGGCGGATGACGCGAGGCGCAGCAGATCCTCGGCGACGTCCTTTCTGCCGCGCTCGACTTCAGCCGTCGCCTCAAGCAGCAGCAGCGCGGGTTCGGCCCGGCGTTCCTGCTGCGGAATCATCGCGAGCCCGCGCACGATGTCCGCACCGAAGCCGCACTCATAGAGCCGGTCGCCGAAATCACGCAGCAGCGGCAAGAGGCGCATCGGTTTCTGGCCATTCAGGTACGAGCGAAGCGCGTCGCCGTGCATGCCGAAGGCGAGATACGCATCCCCGACGCGCCGCCACTTGTCGGCGCGTTTCTCGGGAGCCGTCAGCGCCTCTTCGCTCGCGAGGGTCTCCATCAGCGTGCCGTGCACCGCGAAGCCGTTGTCCGTCGCCCGTAACAGCGGATTCACGCGATCGAGGCGCTGCAGCGATCTCCGCGCATCGTGCAAGCCGAGCTGCTCCAACAGATCAGAACGCAGCGGCACGTAGGCGGCCCACGAGAGGAGCTCGCGCTCAGAGGGGCCGAGACTCTCGCGAACCCGGTCGACGATATAGCGGGCCAGCGCCTCGCGCGCTCGCGGCAACGCGGCTTCGCTGAAGCGCCCCTCGTCCGATAGCTGCAACGAAATCGAAACCGCGACCGGCCACCCAGCGGTGCTCACCTTGAGCGCGAGCGCCTGTTCCGTCGTAAGCTGCGCGTTCCGCAGACGCCCCAGCTCCTCGATCTCATCGACGTCGAAGGCCAGGACGTCCGCATCGACCGCCGGCCCGAGGCGTCCTTCCGCCAGTAGCGGACCCAGGTGCAGATCCTCGGCCTCGCCGACGACGGCGTACCATCGCGACGCGCCCGAGTGCGCGAGCAGCTCACTCAGGAAGAGCCGCACGTCGGCCGACGCCGATCCGACATCGTCGAGAGCCACCCAATCGCAGCGCCGTTCGTCGATGCGCTCGCCGAGCCAGCGCGCGGCGTACGGCATCAGCCCACGCTCGGCGACCGTGTGGACCATCGTCCGGAGCCCTTCCGACGCTCCCGCCAAGGTGGCTAAAGCGCGGAAGACGTCAACTACATCGAAACCCCGGCGAAGTTCGTAGGCGATGCCCTGCGTGCCGATCGCCTGAAGATGTTGCCGCAGCGCGACGCTCTTGCCGTAGCCGGCGGCCGCCGCGACGAGCACGACATCGCTCTGGGCAGCCTCAGCGAACGCAGCAAGCACTCGCGGACGCACAATGTGCTTCGTTCCGCGTTCGCGACCCGGCAGCAGACGGGATTGCACCATCTCGGTGGCTCGATACGGCGACGGGACGAGCTCTAAATGTCTCGACCTCGGTATGGC
>PMOG01000299.1 GCA_003161555.1 Vulcanimicrobiota bacterium
TCGACGTCGAAGTAGTCGGCGTAGTGTGAATCGGGGCCCCAAGCGAGCAGATCGAGCCACCACGCGTTGTCGCAGCCGCCGACGCCCATGTGATTGGGGACGAAGTCGAGGATGTGCCCCATCCCGTTCGCGCGCAGCGCCGCGACGAAGGCCTCGTAGTCCGCGGCGGTTCCGAGTTCGGGGTTGAGCGCGCTGTGGTCGACGATGTCGTAGCCGTGTTCCGAACCGGCTCGCGCGCGCAGGTAGGGTGACGCGTAGACGTGCGAGATCCCGAGCCGGGCAAGATAGGGCACCAGCGCGGTCGCGTCGGCGAATCCAAAGCCGGCGTGGAACTGGAGCCGATAGGTCGCCCGCGGCGTCACGGCGCGAGAAACCAGCCGGCACTCCAGCGCGGCAGGACGCCGTGCTCGAGTTCGGCGGCGACGTCGCCGTGGGCGAAAAGCGTCCGCCCTTCGACCCGGTAGCTGACGGTCGCGTCCTCGTTGCCGAGGTTCGCTACCAGCGTCAGCCGGGCACCGTCGGCGAAGCGCCAACGCACACTGAACACCGTCTCGGCGAGCAGGGTGAAACCGTCGCCGCGCGCTCCCGCTGCGAGATGCGGCATCAGCTCCGCGGCACGCTTCCGCAGCAGCGCGCGGTGAAAGTCCAGCGTCGACGCCAAGCGCCCAATGGCGCGCTCGTCCCAATCGAGCGTCGACGCCCGCATCGTCGCCGCATCCTGCGGATCAGGAATGCGCGTTCGCAGCGTGGGATCGCCGAACGCCGGCCACGCCGCGAACTCGCGGCGCCGGCCCTCGGTCACCGCCGCTCCCAGATCGGGGCCGAAGTCGGAGAAGAAGAGGAACGGGGTCGTCGCCGACCACTCTTGGCCCATGAAGAGCAACGGGATCGCGGGGGCCAGCAGGACCACCGCCGAGGCCGCGCGCACCGCGTCGTCCGGCGCGAGCGACGCGATCCGTTCGCCGAACGCGCGGTTGCCGACCTGATCGTGATTCTGCAGAAAATCCACGAAGGCGGTCGCGGGACGGTCGTCGCTGCGGGCGCCGCGCGGGACGCCGCCGCGATGGCGCGACGATTCTCCCTGGTAGGCGAACCCCTCGGCGAGTGCCCGCGCCAGCAGCCGCGCGGGCTGGACCGTGTAATCCCGGTAGTACCCCTCGCGTTCGCCGGTGAGCAGCGCGTGCAGCGCGTGATGGACGTCATCGTTCCACTGCGCGTCGTAGGATTCGAGCAAGGCCGGATCGTTGTCGTCGTTTTCGAGCACCAGGTGCACCACGCGCCCGGGTTCGACCGCGGCGCGCGCGCGCTCGGCGAGTTCGTGCAGGAAGGGCCGCGGCGAATCGTCGGCGAGCTCGTGGACGGCGTCGAGCCGCAGCCCGTCGAATCGGTATTCATTCAACCAATAGCAGGCATTCTGTACGAAGAACTCGCGGACGTTCGCACTGCCCGCGCCGTCGAGGTTGATCCCCGACCCCCACGGCGTCTGGTGCCGTTCGGTGAAGAACGGTTCGGCGTACGCAGGCAGGTAGTTGCCCTCGGGTCCGAAGTGGTTGTACACGACGTCGAGCAGCACGCAGAGGCCGCGCGCGTGCGCCGCGTCGATGAAGGCCTTCAGGTCGTCGGGCGTCCCGTAGGCGCACTGCGGCGCGAACGGCAGTACGCCGTCGTATCCCCAGTTGCGCGTACCGGCCGGTTGGGACAGCGGCATCAGTTCGACCGCGGTGATGCCGAGCGCAGCCAAGTCGTCGAGCCGGCCCCGTGCGGCAGCGTACGTTCCTTCGCGCGTAAACGTCCCAACATGGAGTTCGTACAGGACGATCTCGTGCCACGGCCGGCCGGACCAGCTGGTGGTCTGCCACGTGTAGTGGAGCGGGTCGACGACCATGCTCGGCGCGTGCACGCCGTCGGGCTGGAAGCGCGATGCAGGGTCCGGCACGTGCACGTCCAGGCCCCCAAACGCAAACGCGTAACGGGTCCCGGCTTGCGCGCCGGCGACGACGCGTTCGAACCAGCCCTCCGTGCGCGCGTCCATCGCGAGCGGAACGCCGTCGACCACGACGTGGGCGGACGTTTTCGAGGGTGCCCAGATGCGAAACCGGACGCCGTCGTCCCGCAGCTCCGCACCGAACGGCATGCGGTGCGCGCTGTGCGATCCTACGTGCATTCGGCGCGTAGCGCGTCGACGGCCGCTTCGAGCGTCGCGGGCCGCCGTGCCAGCGCTTCCCGCACGTCACGCAAGGCGTCCCGCACACGGAAAAAGCGGATCATCGCGTCGCGCTGCTCGGGATCGCGCGGCACCGTGGCGAGGTCGCCGATGCTCACGGCGTAGCGGGCGAGAAATTCATCCAGCACGGTCGCCGTCAGATCGCGCATCGCGATGCTGGCGGCGTCGGCGTCGGCCGTCGGATCGTGCGCCCGCGCAAGAATCGCCTCGCGCGTGACGCGATCGAACGAACGCGCGAGCGACGCGACGTCGACCAGCGGCGAACTACGATCCGCGGCTCGTTCGCCGAAACCGACGAAGACGGGCGTTCCGTCGACGAGCAGTACGCGCCGCAAGGTGAGCCGTCCGTGGGCGCGCGACGAGGCCGCATCGACGTGCGCCGGAAGCGCATCGAGCACCTCCGCCACGCGCTCGCGCACGCCGACAACCCCTTCGACGCCGGCCGCGACGAGCGCATCGAGGTCGCTGCGGGCAGCAGCGCGCCAGCGCGCGAGGTCCTCGGCGGTCAGCGGGTGGGTCCCGAAGCTCGGATCGTTCCCCGGCGTCGCCAGTGCGCCGTGGAGCGCGGCCAGCGCATCGGCGATCGTGTCGGCGCTGCGGAATAGGCGCCGGTCGGCGGTTCCGGCGAGCAGCAGCGCGCGCAGCGATCCTTCGGCGTCGGTCGGGTGCGGCACGAAGCGTTGGCAGGTCGCCGCGACCCAACACTCGCCGTCGGCATCGGTGACGGTCGCGGTTCCGAGCAGGTCGGCGACCTGCGTGAATCCGGTTTCACGCAAATGCCGCAGCGCCGCGACCGCGCTGTCACGCAATCGCGGCATCTGGCGGTGCAGCGTGACCAGCCGCGCGTCGTCGACGATCCAGCGCTGTGCGCCGCCCGTGGCGCCAAGGCGCTGCGACGTCGTTCCGTCCGGGAACGGTGCGCCTTCGAGCGCGAACACCATCCGGCCCTCGTCGCGCAGCGTCGCGCCGGCGAGCATCGCCCGTTCGACGATCAGCGCGGTTGCGGCGTCGGTCGCAGCGTCGATGATCCAGCCTTCGCGGGGGCCGCTGCGGGCGCGTCCGACGGCATCTTCGCGCACCGGGCTCTCCCACACGAAGCGCAATGCCAGTGAGATACGGCGTTGGCCGTCGCCGATGACGAGGAAGGCGAGTTCGGGGTCGATCGGAGTCGCGACGAACGCCTCGCGCACGCGGCCGTGTTCCGCCGCACCGAGCGCCAACGGCACGATGTCGGAATCGATCACCGCGCGCGCCCAACGGTCGAAGGCCAGGCCTGCGCGCGACACGACCACCGTCGGCAGTTCCGGCAGCGCGGTCGAACGGACCGGCGCAGCTTGGCCGGCGCGGTCGCGCACGAGGTTGAGCCAGAAGAAGCCGTACGGGCCAAGCGTGATCGCATACGGCGTCGTCGCGATCGGCGGAAACGCGGTCGAACCGAGCATCTCGAACGGCGTCCGCCCGGCAAACGCGGCGAGGTCGAGCTGCACCGCTTGTGCGCTGTGGGCCAGGTTCGCGACCACCAGGATCGTCTCGTCTTCGAATTCGCGCACGTACGCGAGGACATGCCGGTTCGCCGGATACAGCAGGGTCAGTGTCCCGCGGCCGAAGGCCCGCGTCGCTTTCCGAACGGCGATCGTGCGGCGCATCCAGTTGAGCAGCGAGGTGGGCGTGCGCTCCTGTATCTCGACGTTGACCGCTTCGAAGCCGTAGGTCGGATCGGTGACGACGGGGGCGTAGAGACGAATCGGCGCCGCGCTCGAAAAGCCGCCGTTGCGGTCGGGCGACCACTGCATCGGGGTGCGGACCCCGTCGCGGTCCTTGAGAAACAGGTTATCGCCCATGCCGATCTCGTCGCCGTAGTAGATGACCGGAGTGCCCGGCATCGACAGCAGCAGGCCGTTCATCAGCTCGATGCGCCGGCGGTCGTTCTCGAGCAGCGGCGCCAAACGCCGGCGAATCCCGGCGTTGATCCGCATCCGAGGCTCGATCGCGTAGACGGCGTTCATGCGCTCGCGTTCGCGGTCGCTGACCATCTCGAGCGTCAGCTCGTCGTGATTGCGCAGAAAGATCGCCCACTGACAGCCTTCGGGGATTGGCGGCGTCTGGCGCAGGATGTCGTGGATCGGATAGCGGTCCTCGTCGGCGACCGCCATGAACAGCCGCGGCATCAGCGGGAAATGAAAGCACATGTGGCATTCGTCGCCGTCGCCGAAGTAGGACGCGAGGTCCTCCGGCCATTGATTCGCCTCGGCGAGGAAGATCCGGTCGGGGAATTCTTGTTCGAGTACGGCCCGCAGGATCTTGATCACCGCGTGCGTTTCCGGCAGGTTCTCGTTGTCGGTGCCTTCACGTTCGCAGAGATACGGCACGGCGTCGAGCCGGAAGCCGTCGAACCCGATCTCCGACCAAAACCGCATGACGTCGGTGATCGCACCGATCACGGCCGGATTCTTGAAATTCAAGTCGGGCTGGTGCGAAAAGAAGCGGTGCCAGTAGTACTGCCCGGCGACGGGATCCCAAGCCCAGTTCGACCACTCGGTGTCGGTGAAGATGATCCGCGTTCCCGCGTAGGCGCGCTCGTCGTCGGACCAGACGTACCAGTCACGCTCGGGCGAACCGCGCGGCGCGGTGCGCGCCCGCTGGAACCACGGGTGCTGGTCGGAGGTGTGGTTGACGACCAGCTCGGCGAGGACGCGAATCCCCCGCTCGTGGGCCGCGGCGACCAGCCGGCGCACGTCTTCGAGCGTCCCATAGGCGGGGTGCACGCTCGTGTAGTCGGCGATGTCGTAGCCGTCGTCGCGCTGCGGCGACGGAAAAAACGGCAGCAGCCACAGCGCCGTCACGCCGAGCTCCGCCAAATAGTCCAGGCGCGACGTCAGCCCGGGGACGTCGCCCATACCGTCGCCGTTCGCGTCCTGGAACGCCTTGACGTGGGTCTGATACACGACGGCATCCCGATACCAGAACCGATCCGGCGGCAACCGACCTCCCTCGCGCGAGCCTTCTCCCCTACCCGAGTGGCGGCAACGACAAACGGCCGCGCGGTACCTTACCGCGAGAACGGTTCGCGGCGGCGCCGGCCCCCGTCGCCGCCGGGCTGCTCCAAGAAGGGGTTTGGGCAGGCGAGGGAGGAGCCGGTAAGCGACCTTACGGCAGGGTGTGCTTTTTTGCCGTACGCTAGCTGTACACGCTTCCCACCTTGCGAAAGGGCTCTGTCATGAAGAAAACTCTCACCTTGATTGCCGTCTGTAGCGGCCTCGTTGCGATGCCGTTCGCCACGTTCGCCGACTCGATGAGCGCAACGAGCATGGACGGCACGATGATGTGCCGTGCGGCGATGACCGGCGAAAAGCCGACTGCCATGATGGGCAGCAAAGGGATCGTCTGCAAGTCGATGCCCAAGATGATGCCCGCCAAAATGGGCCCCGATACGAAGGGGATGGATGCGGCCGCCGCCGACGCAGCCTGGCGCAAGTGGCTCACCGAGATGATGGCGGTCCCCACGAGTCCGGGCGGCAACGGCTAAACGCCGCCGCTTTCGCGGGAAGAAACCGGGGTCGGGCGGCAACGCCCGGCCCCCTTACTTTTCGGTTGGGCGGCTTTTGGGCGCAGCCCAAAAACGCGACGGATTCGCCATAGGCGAATCCACTACAGCAGGGTGCGGCGCAGGTCGGCGAGCGCGTGTTTCACTTCGACGCAGAAGCGCGCGGCAGCAGCGCCGTCGACGACCCGGTGATCGTACGAAAACGAGAGCGGCTGGATCAGTCGCGGCACGAACGCGCCGCCGTCCCAGACCGGACGAATCTCCGCTTTGCAGGCGCCGAGGATGCCGACTTCGGGCGCGTTGATGATCGGCGTGAACGTCGTGCCGCCGATCGAGCCCAGCGACGAGATCGTAAACGTCGCGCCGGTCATGTCGGCAGGGCCGAGCTTGCCGTCGCGCGCCTTGGCGGCGAGTTCCGACGTCTCGCGCGCGATTTCGAGGACGCCCTTCTTGTCGACGTCCTTGACGACCGGCACGACCAGTCCGTTCGGCGTGTCGGCCGCGAAGCCCAAATGATAATAGCGCTTGAGCACCAGCTCGTCCCCGTCGAGCGACGCGTTGACCTGCGGATATCGTTTGAGCGCAGCCAGCGCGGCCTTCATCAGAAACGCGAGCATCGTGACCTTGACGTCGGCGCGCTCGCCGTTGATCGCTTTGCGGAACGCCTCGAGTTCGGTGACGTCGGCGTCTTCGTTCTGGGTGACATGCGGGATCATCACCCAATTGCGCGCCAGCGCCGGACCGCTGATCTTCTGAATGCGGGTCAACGGGACGCGTTCGATCGGCCCGAACTTCGCGAAGTCGACCACCGGCCACGGCGGCAGCCCGAGCGCGAACCCGCCGCGCGCGGGGGGCGCGGCGACCGCTCCGCCGGACAGCGCGTCCTTCACGTACGCCTGCACGTCGTCACGGGTGATGCGCCCGTTCGGGCCGCTGCCGTGGACGCCGCGGAGTTCGACACCGAGCTCGCGCGCGAAGCGGCGAATCCCGGGCGACGCGTGCAATGGACCGTTCGAAGCGGTGGTGCCGTTTGAGGGCGGGGGGCTTACGCGCGTCTCGTTCGCGGCGGGCGAAGCTGCCGGAGCGGGCGCCGATGCGGACGCCTCCATCGCGGCGCCGACGCCCGAGGCGACCGCGCCGATCGAATCCTTCGGTGCGATCGCCGGGGGTGCGGGCGGCCCGGGTGCCGGCGCGGACGGAACGTCGGCGGCCGGCTCGAGCGTGACCAGCACCGTTCCCTGCGAAACCCGCTCGCCGAGCTTGACACGCACGTCCTTGACGACGCCGGCGGCGGAGGCCGGGACTTCCATCGTTGCCTTATCGGATTCCAGCGTGACCAGCGGCGCGTCTTTCGCAATCGTCTCGCCGGGTTTCACCAGGATCTCGATGATCGGAATCGCGTCGAAGCCGCCGAGATCGGGAACCGTCAGTTCGAGCTGCGCCATCAGACGGTCGTCGGCTCGGGCTTGGCCGGATCGAGGCCGTACTTCGCTATTGCCGCCGCCGGAACGGACGCCGCGATCGCACCTTCGGCCGCGAGCGCGGTTAGGGCCGCGACCGCGATCCAGCGACGGTCGACTTCGAAGAACGCGCGCAGCTGCGCGCGGGTATCGCTGCGGCCGTAGCCGTCGGTGCCGAGCGCGTGGAACGACCGCCCGCCGACGAACGGCCGGATCTGCTCGGCAAACGTCTTGACGTAGTCGGTCGCGGCGATGACCGGACCGGCATGGGTTGCGAGCTGCCCTGTGACGTACGGCACGCGCGGTGTCTCGTCGGGATGGAGCATGTTCCAGCGCGTCGTCGATTCGCCGTCGCGATGAAGCAGGGTAAAGCTGGTCGCGCTCCACACATCCGCCAGCACGCCGAAGTCGTCGCGCAGCAAAGCCGCGGCGGCGATCGCTTCGCGCAGGATCGCGCCGCTCCCCATCAGTTGGACGCGCGCTGCAGACCCCTCGCCGGCGCCTGCCTCCTGCAGCAGATACATCCCGCGCAGGATCCCGTCTTCGGCGCCGGGCGGCATCGCCGGGTGGGTGTAGTTCTCGTTGAGCAGCGAGATGTAGTAGTAAACGTCTTCCTGGTCGCCGAGCATGCGCCGTACGCCGTCCTGCACGATGGTCGCGACCTCGTAGGCGAAGGTCGGATCGTACGGCATGCAGTTCGGAATCGACGCCGCGAAGAGGTGAGCGTGACCGTCTTCGTGCTGAAGGCCTTCGCCGTTGAGGGTCGTGCGGCCCGACGTCCCGCCGAGCAGGAAGCCGCGCGTGCGCATGTCGCCCGCCGCCCACGCGAAATCGCCGATGCGCTGGAAGCCGAACATCGAGTAGAAGATGTAGAACGGCAGCGTCTGCACGCCGTGCGTCGAGTACGACGTCCCGGCGGCGATCCACGAGCACATCGCGCCGGCCTCGGTGATACCTTCCTGAAGGATCTGGCCGGCTTTGTCCTCGCGGTACCACATCAGCTGATCGGCGTCTTGCGGATGGTAGAGCTGACCGGATGCCGCGTAGATCCCGAGCTGGCGGAACATCCCCTCCATGCCGAAGGTCCGGGACTCGTCGGCCACGATCGGGACGACGCGCGGGCCGACGCTCTTGTCGCGCAGCAGCGTGGCGAGCGTGCGGACGAAGGCCATCGTGGTCGAGATCTCGCGTTCGCCGGAGGCCTCCAGCAAAGCCGAAAAGGCGCTGCGCTCGGGCACCGGCAGCGGCGGCTCGACGTTGCGCCGGCGCGACGGCGAGCGCTGGCGCGGTTGGGCGCCGAGATTGCCGCCGACGCCGGCGATGTCGCGCGCAAAGTGAAGACCATCATCACGAGTCTGCCCACTCCGGATGCACTCGCCGCGACGGCGGCGGCCATTGCCAAAGCCGGCGCGCCCCGCCGCGTTGTCATCGAGATGTCCACCTTCACGCTTGAGGACAAGACGCGCGCGGAAACGGTGCTGCGCAAAGCCGGCCATATCCTGCTCGATTGCCCGGTGAGCGGCACCGGCGC
>PMOG01000070.1 GCA_003161555.1 Vulcanimicrobiota bacterium
TGGCGTTCACGAGCCACGAGGCCGTGGCTCCTTTCGCGAGCGTTTCGAAGACGAGGACGTTCGGGACGCCGTTCTTGGTGTTCGGCCCGTAGAAGTCGGCCGCGCGCGCGATCATCGCCGTGAGATTTCCCGCTTTGATCTCGTCCATGAGTGCGGTCGCGATTTCCGCTCGAACCGCGCCCTTCTTGCTGCAGGGGGCGTATGGTGTTTGCTCCGTCATTGGGACGTGTACTTCACCATACATGTACACGTTGTCGAAGAAGATCAGTCTGGCGCGCGTCAGCTTGCAGGCTTCGATCGTGTTGGCCATGATCCGCGGCCAGACGTCTTGCCAGACCGCGAGTTTGTACGGGAGGCCAACGAGGAGGCACACCACATTCGATCCGCTAACAGCCGCAATGGTTTGCTCGCGTTCGGAGATGTCCGCCGCGATGAGCTCCGCGCCGGCGAACGGCTTTGGGCTGCGCCCAACCAAGCGGACTGGAGCATTCTTCGCTAGCAGGATCTTGGCGAGCTCGTTTCCGATTGGGCCGCCTGCGCCAAGGATCGTCGTCAGCATTGTATGGGCCGAGCTCCTTTTCGCTATGCGACGAAAGGCAAGTGAAAGAAAAATCCCAGGACGTATGAGACGATGAAAACGAGCCCAATGACGGCAAAAGCTTTTTGAGCCTTGTCCGATCCGAAATATATCGCTGCAGCCGACACGACAATGCCGAGCCCTTTCACAAGGGTGTCAAAGTCCTTGTGAACGTGCCCTTCAACCAAGACTTGCTGCAGCGAACCAAATATCGGTACGGCTATCAGGAGAGCAAAAAACCACACGCGGTTCTCGAAGTAGGTTTTGTGCATGTCGCTGGATTCAGGGAGAATCAAGAACGCCATAAAGTACAGCGTAGCCGGTATCAGCAGCACGGATGCGAAACCGGCCAGCGTCCACTGCGTCTCCTTGCTCAATGAAAAATCAACCCACCAGACCTGAATGATGAGGATGAGTAACAAAAAGCTCCACACCAGCGTAGGCCAATAAAACGTCGTTGCCTCGCGCCGCGAGATCGAGCGCGCGACGCCGGCCAGAAGATGCGCGATTCCGAGTCCCAAAACAATGGAAATCAGAACGCTGAGGTAACTAAATATATTTGACAGGCTTCCCCGCTTTACGCCTGCGCGGGCGACCACCTTTGCACCGTCAGATCGACCAGCGGAAAGGGCGGCCGTACGAGTCGTGATCGTGGAGGCCGTACAGCTCCGAAATAAAACTCAACTCCATCCAGCCTCTAAAGGTGGTGGAATGCGAACCGCTCGTTGCTCATGCGGAAGCGTAGAAATCGAAGCTTTTGGTACGCCCATTACGAGTGTCGTCTGCTATTGCGACTCTTGCCAAAAAGGCTCCCGGCAGATTGAGGCATTGACGAACGCTGTTCCAATTCTAGGTCCAGATGGTGGAACCGCCTATATTCTCTATCGTAAAAGATCGCATAAAATACTCAAAGGGTGCCGAGCTTCTAAATGACTATACGATCGAGGAGAAATCGACAACGAGTCGAGTTGTTGCTACGTGCTGCAATTCGGCCATGGTAATGCGATTTGATGATGCAAAGCACTGGGTACCCGTGTATCGAGCGCGATTTCAGGGCGCCATACCTCCCTTGCAATGGCGTATTTGTACGAAATTCAAGCCCGAGAATGCCGTGGTCCCGACGGGTATTCCAAGTTCCGTGATGTACCCCGCCGGATTTATGTGGAAGCTCCTGGCCTCAAAACTTTCAATGCTGTTTAGCAGATAAGTAAAGCTGGCGTCTCGATTACAACGCTCGGCGACCTCACTCGTCGCTTGGGAATCGCACGCCGGAGGAGTTTGTGCGTTACCTCATCAATTCGCAGCCGTCGCCACTTTTCGTTGGGTAACCGTCGGGGCTTGGTCGTTCTTGAAGCTACAGCCTGGTCGGAGGTGCGGGAACATGGGGAAGATTGTCTTTGGAATGATGCAGTCTCTCGATGGCTACGTTGCCGGCGTTGAGGGCGAGCTGGAGCCGCCGCTTCATTCGCCAGGCATTGCGCTCTTTCGTTATTGGATCGACCACGTCCGCGACACCGCGGGCAGTCTGTACGGTCGTCGCATGTACGAGGTGATGCGCTATTGGGACGAGGATCATCCGGAGTGGGGCGCGAGCGAGCACGAATTCGCGGCGGCGTGGCGGACGCAACCGAAATGGGTTGCATCACGCTCGCTAAAGTCGGTCGGCGCCAACGCCACGCTTGTCGGCGACGATCTCGAAGCCTTCGCTCGCCGGCTGAAGGCGGAGGTCGACGGCGTCATCGACGTTGCCGGGCCCGATCTGGCGGCGAGTCTTACTGACCTTGGTCTTATCGACGAGTATCATCTCTACTTTCGTCCGTTTGTTCTTGGCCGCGGCAAACCGTACTTCGCCGGTGCTCGAACGCCGCTCCGCCTTGTTGGCACCAATCCTGTCGGCGAGGACGCGATCAGGCTCACGTTCGTTACTGCCTGACAGCGCTGACCGCCGGGCTGGTTCACCCGGCCTCAGTCAAGAT
Source organism: Vulcanimicrobiota bacterium (assembly GCA_003161555.1). Classification (GTDB taxonomy): domain Bacteria; phylum Vulcanimicrobiota; class Vulcanimicrobiia; order Vulcanimicrobiales; family Vulcanimicrobiaceae; genus Vulcanimicrobium; species Vulcanimicrobium vanleeuwenhoeki. Next base: position 2,554 of record PMOG01000070.1, read on the forward strand.
CGGTGAATCGTAGAGTGCCGCTCACACCTTCAGTAGGAATCTGCTTCTCGATTCCGTCGTAACATGGCGCAATCGGTAAAACATCTTGGGGGCAGCATCGGTGTCGGGGTCGGAAAGACCCGAATGGAAACGTCAGGTCTCTTGCTTGCAGACGCTAGGGCGTTATGGCTTACGCGAGATGGCGGGACCCGGCCGCTTGCGCTCCGCCATCCCCAAGCTCGCACACGTTACCATGCCGTCCGCGATCGTTGAGGCATTGCTGTAGACCGGTGTGACGATGCCCGGCGGGACGGTGATCGGTTCGAACACGCCGTTATAGTCGAGGTAGAGTTCGGCGATCACGTAGCCGGCCTCGCCGGTTAAGCCGGTCGAACCGAAGGCCGGATAGGTGACCTGCGCCTGGTTTGACGATCCGATGATTTGCGAGCCCGTGTTTGTCGATCCCTCATTCGGCACCGTGATCGACCAGCCCGACGGATAGAATACCATGATGTACCATCCGTAGCCGTAGCCGGTTGCGCCGACCGGCAGCGGACCGGTTGCGCCCGCCGTGTACGTAAACTCGCCCCCCGCGCTCCCGCCGTTTTGACACCCGGCGGGAAGAATCGAAACCGTGTACGTCGGTGTCGCGGACGGCGTTGGGGTCGGGGTCGAGACCGGCGTCGACGTGACGGTCGGTGTCGGCGAAGTTGACGGTGTCGGGCTCGGCGTTGGCGTGATCGATGGCGATGGCGATGGCGATGGCGATCCGGAAGGCGATGGCGATGGCGATGGCGATGGCGATGGCGATGGCGATGGCGATCCGGAAGGCGAGGCGGACGCCGTCGGCGTCGGACTCGGCGTTGGCAGCACGGTGCCCACCGGATACATCGTCAGTAAGATCACCGTGCCGCTGGCCCAGCTCCCGATGCCAGTCGAGAGGGTGCCGCCGCTGACGGTCGCAGAACCATATTGGTTGACCGTGATCGTGATGTTGGTGGTCTGCGAAATGATCTCCTGACCGCTCGTCACGATCGTCGCTGGATACGTACCGGCGGGTGTCCCCGCCGGCATCTGAAGCTGCACGGTTGACCACGTCGCAAACCCGTTATAGGTATTCGTCAGCTGTATTTGGAGCAACGGCGGCGGCAGGGTTGTAGCGGCCTGCGCGCGACGAATCGAGGCCGGCTGCAGCGTCGCATCGCCCCCGGTCGCGAGAGTGACCGGCAAACACGTCGCGGAAGCCGACGCGAACGCCCCCATCGAGATCGTGCCGCTGACACCGCCGGCGGACGGCAAGGGCACCGTCTGCGCCGACGTGCTCGGAAAGATGCAACCCGTTGCGGTCGCTGCCGGCAGGCTGGCCGCTGACGACGTGGGGCGATACACCGCCGCCTTGTCGCCGCACGCGGAGAAGAGTGCCGCGGCGAGAACCGCCGCCGCGGACACGGTCAAAGGCCTCGACCGTATGGGCCGGCGCGATGCCATGAAGCGGCCTTGTCCTGCAAGGCGATTGAACTCCTGCCCGCCTTAGCGAACGCTGGTGATCCAAACGTGCATCCGGACGGCGCGTGAGGCTACCGGCCTCAGGAAACGAGGCTGGGTCGCTGCTACTAAGCCGCGTTGCGGCCGGGGTTCGCGCGATAGACCAGCGCTTCGGCGACGTGGGCGCGCACGATGCGCGGGCTTTGCGCGAGATCCGCGATCGTCCGCGCGACTCGCGCGATGCGGTCGAAGGCGCGCGCGCTGAGCGCACCGCGCGAGGCGGCGCCTTCGAGCAGCGCCAGCGCGTCGCCCTCGAGCTCGCAGAAGCGCCGTACGTCGGCGGCGGCGATCCCGGCGTTCGTGCCGGGCGAAGCTTCTCCGAAGCGCTGCTTCTGCAGGTTACGGGCGGCTTCGACGCGGCTGCGGATCGTCGCTGATGAGTCGCCGGCGCCGCGCTGCACGAGTTCGTCGAACGACACCCGCGAGACGCTGACGTGCAGATCGATTCGATCGAGCAGCGGCCCCGACAGTTTACCCAGATAGCGCTGCACGACGCCGTCGTCGCAGCGGCAATCACTCCCGCGAACGCCCCGGAATCCGCACGGACACGGGTTCATCGATGCGACCAGCGTGAATCGCGCCGGGAACGTGTGCGTACCGGCCGCGCGCGCGATCGTCACCGTTCCCTCTTCGAGCGGCTGACGAAGCACTTCCAGCGTGGCGCGCGAGAACTCCGCGAGTTCGTCGAGATAGAGTACCCCGTGCTGGGCGAGCGAGATTTCGCCCGGACGCGGCTGCGTGCCGCCGCCGACCAGCGAGACGCGGCTAGCGGTGTGGTGCGGGGCGCGAAATGGACGAATGGCGACCACGCGCGGCGACGGTCCGAGCAATCCCGCGATGCTGTACACTTTGGTCACGTCGAGCGCTTCGGGGATCGTCATCGCCGGGAGAATCGACGGGACGCGCCGCGCGAGCATCGTCTTGCCGCAGCCCGGCGGTCCGACCAGCACGACGTTGTGGCCGCCGGCGGCGGCAATCTCCAGCGCGCGCTTGGCCAGCGTCTGGCCCCGCACATCGGCGAAATCGCCGACCCCTTCGCGGTCGGTAGGCGCGAGCACCGTCGTGCCGCGGCGGCGAAACGGAGCGCCGTGACCGAGCGCGACCGCGACGGCGTCGGCAAGGGTCGGGACCGCGTAGACGTCGATTCCGTCGACGAGCGTCGCTTCATCGCGGTTGGCCTCGGGGACGACCAATTGCCGAAAACCGGCCGCGCGCGCGGCCAACGCCATCGCGAGTACGCCCGGCACGGCACGCAAGCTTCCGTCGAGCGCGAGTTCGCCGCAGACGACGAACGGCCGCAGCGCCGTCGACGGAATCTGTTCGTCGGTTGCCAGCAGCGCCAGCGCGATCGGGAGATCGAACCCGACGCCTTCCTTGCGCATGTCGGCCGGCGCGAGGTTCACCAACAGGCGCCCCGGCGGAAAGCCGAAGCCTGAGTTGACGATCGCGCTTCGCACGCGCTCGCGCGACTCGTTCAGGGCGCGGTCGGGGAGTCCGACGATCGCGAAATGCGGAACGCCGGCCGCGGAGTCGGTTTCGACCCGTACGACGTGCGCGTCGATCCCCGCGATCGATGCCGAGAAAGCGAGGGCCAGCATCGCCACTCGTTCACGACCGCACGCCGCAGAACAAGGAGCAGCTAGAGAATCGGCCGCGAACCGTAGCGCATGGCGAGATCGGCCGACATCCACGGGCGAGCATTTCTCGGCGCATTGCTTTCCTTCGGCCTCGCCGCATGTTCCGGGCCGGTGACTGCTACCGATTGCTCTGTACAGCGAACGCCACAGCGGGGGATGGTTCTCATTGCCACGCTCGTCAACCGCACCGAGAAACCCATGGTCCACGTCGGGGTCCTCGTGACCGCAACCGGCAAGAACGATGCGTCGGGAAGCCTGGTCGAGTACGAGTTTCACGACCGGCTGGCCGCATCCGAAACCCGCCGCCGGCTTGTCGGCGAAGAATATGCGGCCATCGAAAATGGATATAGCGCTGACGCTCACCTCGGAACGATTTCGTCGTGCCAGGCCCGCATCGTCACCTATGCGGACGGTTCAACTTGGAGCGTCTCCCCGCTTTAGCCGGGAAAACCTGAGCTTTGGTTCACGACGATGTCGTCATGCAGCAATCGTCGAAGGCACGTTCTTCGGGGTACTGTGTGACCACCAAGGGGGATGGAGATGTTGCAGGCCGGCGATCGGGTCTACATTGATGGTACGACGGATGAGGGCGTCGTGAAAGAGGTTCATCCGCACGAGGTCTCCGTGCGGGTCGCAGTGCCGGGCGGACATGAGGTGCGGAAGTACGCCCACGAAGATCTGCGGCTCGATCCAACCATGGACGAAGCGTCCAAGTTCATCGACCACTAGCCGCGCGAACGGTCGCGGCGGCCGGCCTTCGCCTCAGGTGCCGGCGCCGATGTAGGCGTTGATCGCGCCGGTGAACGTCGTCGGATCGGTTTCGGGGAGATTCCGCAGCGGGTGGGGCTGCCAGGATTGAAAGAGCGCGTAATCGGGGCGGCCGCCGTTTGCCCCCTCGTACGCCGTGAAGCGCGCGATGACTTTGCCGGTCCACTGGGCGTCGGATGTGTCCTGCTGGTCGCCGATGTAAATGATGCCGAAACGGCTGCCTTCGCTGCGCGTCTGCACTTCTAACCTCTTGACGAGTGCCGCCCAGAACGGGTTGCTGAAATCGATGTCGGCGAAGAAGAACGGAAACGGTGCGCCTGCGGCGGCCCGATACGCCGCGTGATACTGACCGATTGCGGTCACGACGTCAGGGGCGTACTGGCTGAGGATGATCGGCTCAACGTCGCCGACCTGGGCGTTCGGATAGACCGTTTGCACGACGTGCACGTACGCGTTCACCTGCGAGACGACGTCTGCAACTGCAAGCCCGCACGCGCGCGGATCGTTGACGACGCTGCCAAAGAAGAATGGCTCGTCGACCTTGATGAACCGCACGTCGGCGTTGAGTGCTTTCAATCGGTTCAAGTACGAAAGCGTGATGGCGGGCACGGTCGTCTGGACTGGGACGTAGCCTTCGACGCCGGTGCCGCACGACGTGGTCGCCTGCAGTGCCGGGGCTTCCAGTTCGATTCCCATGTGCTGCGCGTTGGCGAATGCGATGGCTCCCTGCAGCGTCTGCTGGTCCGTTTGCAGCACCCAACCCGCATAGAGCCCAAGAACGCTCGTGTGCGCCATCACGCGCGGCCAAGGCGCGTTCGGCGCGAAGAGCGCCAAGAAGTCGAACGATCCCGACATGCCGCTCGGAGCGCCGGTCCAGCTTGCGGCGCTCGGCTCCGGATGATACCAGATTGCGGCCCGAGCGGCCGGCGCCGTCATCGCAACCGGCGCCGCCGGGGGTGAACTTGCGGCGCCGCACCCGGCCGCAAACAACGCCGCCGCTGCCGCCAGCGCGCGGATCATTTCGTGCCGGTCGTCGCGAACTGGCGCGCCATCTCTTGCTGGGCCGGGGTCAGCTCGTTCTTGATTTCGACCATGAGCGTCAGTTGCGTGCGCTTGATCTCGCGTTCGCGGGCCAGCACGACGTCGAGCTGCGCGAGGACCCGCGTTTGATCGACGCGGCCGGGCCGCAGGATCTCAACCATCTTTGCCACCGCGTCCTCGAGATTATGCTGCGCGGTGGCGAACCGCCCTTGCGCGCTCATGACGGAAGCGCGGATCGCGTTCTTCTGAGCTTCGCTCAAGCCGAGTGCGTCCTGATGCGCCATCACGACGTCGACCTGCGGCAGCACGTCCCGCAAGGGATCAGGACCGTTCGACGTTTCCGCGCCGACGGCGGTCGAGCACGACAGCACGAGCGCCAAAACGGCGACGACAAGTGTTCTCATCAGTAACTTACCTCACGGGTTGCAAGAGAGCGGCGGTCGGCGACCGCCAGGATATGAGCGGTGCCGCATCGCGCTGGAGCGTGACGCGCGGGGGCGCGAATGTCGTCCGCGCGACCAGAACGAGCACGATGAAGCCGACGGCAAGCGCCGCTGCGACTGGCCGCCACAAAACGCGCATGCGCGAGCCGCGGCGAGATTCGCGTTGAACCCGCGCCAGTACGCGGGCGCGCAAATCGGACGGCAGCTGCGCGTTCGCTCGCGCTCCGACCACGGCGTCCAACCCGCGCACGATCGTGCGGCGCTGCTCGAGCGCCGCCGCGCAATCGCCGCACGTTTGCAAGTGGAGGCGGACGGCCTCCGGCAGCGCGCCGCCGAGTGCCGCATCGTCGAGGGCCTCACGCCACGATGTGCAATCGTTCACGGCGAAAGACTCCGCAGCAGCGCCTTGCGCGCCAAAAACAGCCGCGACCGCACCGTGCCCGGAGGAATGTTCAGCAGGCGCGCAACGCCGGCGGGTTCCAGGCCTTCAATCGCGCACAGCAACAGCGTCTCGCGCAGTTTGGGCGGTAGCCGGTCGATCTCACGGTTGACGCTCGCTTCGAACTCCCGATCCTGCGCGAGCAGTTCCACATCGATGACCGTCGGCATCGCGGCGTCAAGTGCTCGCTGCCGGTTGCGTGCGCGCGTCTGGGTTCGGACGCGATTGAGCGCGAGACGCCGGCTGATACTGCACACCCAGGCGCGGAAACGACCCGGGTCGCGCAGGCTGGCGAGCTTTGCGTGGGCCCGCACGAAGACGTCCTGCGTGACGTCTTGCGCGTCCGCGCCGTTCCCGAGCACGCCGTAGGCGATCTGAAAAACCACTCCCTGATTCTCCCGAACGAGAGCTTCGAAGCCGTCAAAATCCGGTGCTGTCACGACTCACTCACGTAGTGGACACCGCCGTCCGATGCAGCGTTCACGGGCCGCAGCGCCCACCGCTCGTCCAGCCCCGGCGGTACAGGATCGGGATCCTACGTGTTGGTGAGCTGCCCGACCGCGAAGCCGTAGTCGAGTGTCGTCTGGACCGCGCCGCCGGTGTGCCGGAGCTCGTGGGCCAGGAGCCACCGTTTGCGCTCCAGGCCGCCGCCATAGCCGGTGAGGCTGCCGTCGGCGCCGATGACCCGGTGGCACGGGACGACGACGCCAATCGGGTTGGCGCCGTTGGCGAGGCCGACCGCGCGCACGGCTTTGGATCGCCCGATCTGAACTGCCAAGGCCGCATAGCTGACGGTGCGCCCGGGCGGGATCGTCCGCAGCGCGGCCCAGACCTCGCGTTGAAACGGGGTCCCGCCGGTGTGGCACGCGATGGAGTCGAGGGCGCCGAGGGCGCCGGCGAAATACGCCGCCAGCGCGGTCCGCACGGCGTCCGGCGCGCGGCCTTCATCGAGCAGGGCACCGTGCTCCGTCTGCAGCCGCATCAGACGCGTGAGGCGATCTTCGTACTCGTGCCAGTCGAAAGCGCGCAGGCGGCCCTGGGCGTCGGTCACGAGCATCGCCGTGCCGATCGGCGTCGGGAAGCGGTCGAGCGTCAAATGCTCGGGCTGCGTGGTCATTGCCGCTCTTGACGCCTGCGAGGCGCGCGGAGTTTTCATCCACGCGCCGCGGCCGCCGAAGAAGGCGACAACCGTACGCTAGTTGCGAATTCGTCTCCACATGGTACACAGCGACGAGGCGTGTGCGTGTGGATAACGCGTTCGGCGCGCGGCTGGACCGGACTTCACCTCCGGCTCGGCGAGCGTTCGGCGGTGGAAAAGCGGCGCCGACGGGCGTTGTCAAGAGGGCGTTGCGATATTTGACGCACCCCTTACCTGCTGGGGTGGCCTTTTGAGAATTGGTATCAACTACGTGGCAATTCGGAGGCGTGCGGAGCGTCGCAGGGGTTCCGCTGGCGCTCCCCGCATCCGGTCCGTCGGTATGAAGACGCCCCTTTTGCTTGCTTGTGCACTGGTTGTCGCTGCGGCCGGCTGCGCTAAATCGACCGACACGACCACCTCGTCGGGCACTCCGTCGGGCACCGTGTCGGGATCACAAACGATCGGATTCTCGGTCCAAAATCGCGAGGCGCAGTTCTATCAGGATATGGAAGCCGGGATGAAAACCGAGGCTGCCAAGTACGGCTATACGGTCAACGTCGTCGACGCCGGCCGCGACAACGCCAAGCAGCAGAGTCAGGTCGAGGACTTCATCTCCCAGAAGGTGGCCGCGATCGTCCTGACCCCCTACGACTCGCACGCCATCGGCAGCGCGATCGTCGAGGCGAACAAGGCCGGGATCCCCGTCTTCACGGCCGATATTGCCAACGCGTCGAGCGAGGGAACGGTTGTTACCCATATCGCCAGCGACAACATCCAGGGCGGGGCCCAGGCCGGTAAGCTGATGTGTGCCGCGCTGGGCAAGGCCGGCGGGGCGATCGCGATCATCGACGAGCCCGAAGTGACCTCGGTGCAGGACCGCGTCAAGGGTTTCCGGGCCGCGATCGCGGCCGGCTGCCCCAGCGTCACGATCGTCGCGGACATCGACGGCGGCGGCGAACGCGCCAAGGCCTCCTCGTCGATGGACGACATCCTCCAGGCGCACAGCAACCTCAAGGGTGTCTTCGGCATCAACGACGACTCGGCGCTGGGGGCTGCCAAGTCGATCGAAGCCGCCGGGCTCAAAGGAAAGGTCGCCGTCATCGGCTACGACGCCGCGCCCGAGGCCCGCACGGCCATCGCGAACGGCTCGATGTACGGCGATGCGATCCAGCATCCCGATCAGATCGGGGCGCAGACGATCGACGCGATCCACACCTATTTTTCGGGCGGAAAGCCGCCGCCGCGGATCGCGGTCGCGGTCGGAACTTACACGAAGGCGGACGCGAGCAAGTAGCCGCGTTGCCGCCTTCCGCCCCGCTCTTGCGCATGTCGGGGATCGTGAAGACGTTCCCCGGCGTCCGTGCGCTCGACGGCGTCACGTTCGATGTCGAAGCCGGCGAAGTGCACGCGCTCGTCGGCGAGAACGGCGCCGGAAAATCGAC
>PMOG01000018.1 GCA_003161555.1 Vulcanimicrobiota bacterium
CGATGCGTCAGCTTATACCACGCTCGGGCGAACGCGTCCGCGAACTGGTCCGGATGTTCGTGGAACCGCTTCGAAATCGGGCCGTACTGCGGGTCCATGCGGAGGGCCAGATCGGTCGTGAGCATCATCGGCGCGTGTCGCTTCGACGGATCGTGCGCGTCGGGGACCGTACCGTCGGCGGCGCCGTTCTTCGGTTTCCACTGCGAGGCACCGGCCGGGCTCTTCGTGAGCTCCCACTCGTAGTTGAAGAGATTGTCGAAGTAGTTGGTGCTCCACTTCACCGGGGTCATCGACCAGGCGCCTTCGAGTCCGCTCGTGATCGTCGCGTCGCCGTTACCGCTCCCGAAGCTGTTCGTCCAGCCCAGTCCCTGCTGTTCGATCGGGGAACCTTCGGGTTCCGGGCCGACGTACTGCTTGGGGTCGGCGGCACCATGGACTTTGCCGAACGTATGCCCGCCCGCGATGAGCGCGACCGTTTCCTCGTCGTTCATCGCCATGCGAGCGAACGTCTCGCGAATGTCCCGCGCCGACGCGATCGGATCCGGGTTGCCGTTCGGCCCTTCCGGGTTCACGTAGATCAAGCCCATCTGGACGGCCCCGAATGGGTCCGCGAGCTCGCGGTCGCCGGAATAGCGCTCGTCGCCGAGCCACGTTTTTTCCTGGCCCCAGTTAATGTCTTCTTCCGGCTCCCACACGTCGACGCGTCCGCCGGCGAAGCCGAACGGCTTGAAACCCATCGACTCGAGGGCGCAGTTGCCGGCAAAGACCATCAGGTCGGCCCACGAAAGTTTGTTGCCGTACTTCTGTTTGATCGGCCAGAGCAGTCTGCGCGCCTTGTCGAGGTTTGCGTTGTCAGGCCAGCTGTTGAGCGGTGCGAAGCGTTGCGTTCCGTTGCCTGCGCCGCCGCGACCATCGTGGATGCGATACGTGCCGGCACTATGCCAGGCCATGCGAATGAGGAACGGTCCGTAATGACCGTAGTCGGCCGGCCACCACGCTTGCGAGTGCGTCATCAGCGCGAAGAGGTCGTTCTTCAGCGCGACCAGATCGAGTTTCTTGAATTCCTGGGCGTAGCGAAACTTCGGGCCCATCGGGTCGGTGAGCGATGAATTCTGGTGGAGAACCTTGAGGTTCAACATGCCCGGCCACCAGTCGTGATTCGTCATCACCCCAGCGTCCATGTGGGTGCCTTCGGGAGTGCCGTGCGCTACCGGGCAACCACCGTTTTTCGCGAGTTCCGATTCGAGCATATTCCACTCCGATGTCGCAAAGCTGATCTGAAAAAGGACCACCGCGCTAGGTCGATACTTGCTTTGAGGGCGGTTCTCGCGTATAACTGAGGGTGAGAACCGATTTCACTCCGTACCGGAGGCTACTCCATCCCCAAGCCCGTGTCAAGCACCGTTCAAGGACTCCCGCCGAACTACCGGACGGTCCTCGACGTCGTCGAGGAAGCCGGACCCGGCGGCCATCTCACGGCCCAAGAGATCTGGGTGCGCGCCCGCGCGTTGCAGCCCCGGATCGGCTTCGCCACGGTGCACCGCGGGCTGATCAGGCTGCACGAGCTCGGCGCGGTAATGAAGATCGACGTCTCCGGTGAGGCCTCAGCGGTGTACGAGCCGGCGGCGAGCCCGCACGCCCACTTTCGCTGTACCGGTTGCGGTGCAATTTCCGATCTCGAATACGCCGTTCCGGCGCAAACCGTCCGCCGGCTCGCCGAACGCCATGGAGTTGCGATCGAACGCGAGGCGGTGACGTTCACCGGCCGCTGCGCGAACTGCGGCTAAGTACGGCGCAGGCCTGTCCAGGGCGGCGTGTAAAAGCGACCACGATCAATTTCGTTACGTAGAGGTTCACTCGTTTTGGAGGAATCTTGCATGAACGACCCTTCCTTGCTCACGCGGCGCGGTTTTGTCGGCGCGACGGCCGGAGCGATGTCGGGCTTCGCTTTTCCCGCCATCGCGCTCGGCGCCGAGCCGCGAACACTCACCTTCGCGTACGACCAGCCGCGCGAGACTGCATACGGGATCTTCGTTGACACCTTCGGCTCCAAGCTGAGCGAGCTCAGCAAGGGTGCGCTCAAAGTTCAAGGATACCCGAGCGCACAACTTGGCAGCGAGCCCGAAGCGGCCCAAAAGGTGCGGTCGGGCGACGTCGATTTCACCGTTAACGCCGCGGCGAATGCGTCGACGATCGCTCCGCAGATTGCGATCTTCTCGCTCGAATATCTCTACGGCGACGAGAAACTGCTCGAACGCTCAGTGCTCGATCCGGGCGTCAACGACACGGTCCGTAAGCTGTTTCATGCGACCACGACCGGCGCCATCGCGCTCGGCATGATCATGCAGACCGGCTTGCGCAACATGTATGCGAAGTTTCCGATTGCGAGCGTGAACGACATCAAGGGTAAGAAGGTTCGCGTTCAGGCGACCAAGACGGAAGACGCCTTTATGAATGCGTACGGAGCGCTTCCCGTCCACCTGCCCTTTGGACAGGTGTATACGGCATTGCAAACCGGCGTCGTCGAAGTCGCGGAAAACGGCGTCGGCACCTATCTTTCCAACAAGCATTACGAAGTTGCCCCGGTTCTGTCGCTGACCCAGCATGAGGCGAACAACAACGTCATCTTGATGAGCGAGAAAACCTGGAACAGCCTCGACCGGAATGGGCAGCGCTGGGTCGAGCAGGCCTTCGCCTTCGCACAGCACGACGAAGTCCCGAAGTCACTGGGCATCGACCGCGACTCGCTCGACAAGCTCAAGAAGTTGGGCGTCACCGTTGTTTCGATGGTCGATAAGAAGAGTTTCTCCAACCTGGCCCGCCCCATTATCGACAACCAAGCGACCTCGCTCGGACCGTTTGCCGAACAGATCCTCAAGCAAATTCGCGCCTTGGGGTGAGCCCGTGCCGGGCATGATCGTTTCCGAAACGCAGCGCCACCTCAAGTGGAGAGCCTTCGATCCGCTCGAACATGTGCTGATGGCGGCCTGCGGCTTGTGCCTTTTGGGCTTCACGCTTTCCGAGTTCGCCGATGTGCTCGCTCGTCTGCTGCACCATCCGCTCGCCTCGGCCCAGGAATTCTCGACTGGGTTCTTCATTTGGGGCGTGTTCCTGGGCGGCGCCGTCGCCGTTCGTCGAGATACGAACTTCCGTATCGGCGCGATCAGCGACACGTGGAACGGCCTCCCGCGACTGATCGCGGAGCTCGTGAAGCGGACGGTCATGCTCGCCGTGTCGGTCGTTCTGACCGTGTTCGGCTACCTCAACTTTCTGCACGGGTTCGGCAGCTACATGACACCCTCGGAAACGCCGATTGCCGTACTGTACGCCGCGATTCCCGTCTCGGGGCTGCTGATCGGGCTGTTTGTCATCGAGGGACTGATCTGCGGGCTGCGCAACGGCTTCGACACCGTCGAACTCAACGACGTGGAGCGGGCCATCGCGGCGAGCGTGGCAGTGGACCAACCGGGAGCGTGACGGCGAACTCGGGCCTCGCGATACTTGTCATGGCGGCAATTGCGGTAGCGCTGGGATACCTTGGCGTCCCCGTAACCTTCGCCTTGATGGCCAGCGTTTTCGTCGTGGTCGTTCTGTTCACGCACCTTTCGCTCGCCTCGATGGTCGGCCAGCTCTTCAACGGGGTGAACACGCTCACGCTGCTCGCCGTGCCATTTTTTCTTCTCGTCGGCGAGCTAATGGTGTCGGCGAACATCACCGTGCGCATCATCGCCTTCGCTCAGGCCCTGGTTGGTCATCTGCGCAGCGGGCTGGCGCAAGTCGTGAGCGTTTTCAGCTTGTTTTTCGCCGGGATCTCGGGTTCGTCAACCGCGGACGTGGTTGCGATCAGCACGGTGCTCATGCCCGAGATGAAACGCGAGGGGTACGACCCCGCCTTTACCGCCGCGCTGATCGCTTCGGCATCGACCATTGCGAACATGGTGCCGCCGAGCATTCTCGCCGTCGTGTACGGCTCGGTCGGAAACGTCTCGATCGCAGGTTTGTTTCTCGCCGGCGCGACGCCGGGAGTTCTCGTGGCGATCGGCCTTATGGTCTACAGCTACTATTTCGGACCGGTCGGCGTGCGGAAGGGTCGCGCGACCTTCGTGGATCTGGCTGGGACGCTGAAGAACGCGGCGCTTCCCTTGTTGATCCCCTTCATCATCGTCGGAGGAATCCTGACCGGACAGTTCACGCCGGTCGAAGCGGGCATGGTGGCCGTCATCTACGTGCTCGTCGTCCTGCTTCCGCTCTACGGGCGCGGGCATTTCAGGCAGCTGCCCCGGAGCTTCATGCACGCCGGCGCGCTCTATGCACTCCCCTTGATGGCAGTTGCTTCAGCCTCGGCGTTCGGTTGGGTGCTCGCATATCTCCGCGGTCCTGACACCGTTGCCGGTTGGGTCGAACACGTCGCGGGAAGCAACGGCGTCGGAATCATGTTCTTGATCGTCGCCATTTTGGTCATCGTCGGTGATTTTCTCGAAGGAATCCCGGCGATCATCATCTTTATGCCGCTCATCCTGGCGCTGGTAAAGCTCGGGCACATTCAGCCGGTCCATATGGGCGTGGTGATTATCGTCACGCTCGCCTTCGGGAATATCACCCCGCCGTACGGCCTCCAGCTCCTGCTGGCATCAGCCTTGGCGAAGGTCGCGTGGTCGCGCGCGCTCGTGGCGTGTCTGCCGCTCTACCTTATTTTTTTCGCGGTGATCGCGCTGATCATCGTCATTCCAGAGGTGACGCTGTGGCTGCCGCGTTGGCTCTTCCCGCAGTCGCTTGGATGTTTTATGAACGCGGTCACGCACACCCTGGTCTGTCCGCCAACGAGTTGACGGTGACGTTCACCGGCCGGCTGCGCGAAGGGCAGCTAACTACGGCGCAGGCGCTTGGCCATGCGCCTTGAGGAACATGTACGTAGCCTGACGGGCAAGCTGATCGCCGATGCCGCCGTCGACGGCGTCGAAGCCATGCTCGCCGTGCGGGAAGCGCACCAGGCGAACCTCAATGCCCGCGGTGCGCGCCTTGTCTGCGAACGCGTATGCGCCCTCGGGGGACACGAGGTGATCGTTCGTCCCCACGATGATGAGGGTCGCAGGCGCCGCCGGGTTGATGTGTGTGGCGGATGAGACGGCAGCGTAGCGGTCCGGGTATTGCCGCGGCGTGCCTCCGGTGTACGCGGCCGTTAGGTAGCGCGCGAAAGCACCGAGAAGCGCATCAGCGTTGTCCTTGGAAGCCGCGACGTCAACGACAGGGTACATGGCGACGACCGTCGCCACATGCGGGACCTTGCCGCCGCAGGAGGATCGCAGCGTTCTCTGATTTGCCATGTAACCCGCATTGATGACGAGATTGCCGCCCGCGGAATCGCCGAAGAGCGAGAGGCGCCCCGCGTCGCCTCCATAGCGCGCGCTGTTCCGGGCGACCCAGGCCAGAGAGCAGCCGATCTGCCGTATCGTCAGGTTCCAAAGATGTACCTGTTCCGACGAGAGCGTGTAGTCGACCGCGATCGTCAGCCATCCATGGTCGGCAAACCACCGCATATCCTGACCGCGATCCGTTCGCGAGCCTGCAATCCAGCCTCCGCCGTGAACGTAGACCAGAACGGGTGCCGGACGCTTCGATCCACGCGGCCGATAGATCGCAGCTTTCAAAGGCCCTTGCGCAGAGCGCGCATATTCGGTCGTGGCGTCGACGGCCACCGGACCTAATTTGGATACGCTGAAGGCCTCCACCAGGTCGATTATCGCGCCGGCATCGTTCGCTGCCTGCACCATTTGCGCCGTAGCAATGCCCGCACCGAGTGCGGTAGCGATCCCGAGACCGGTAAGGATCGTGGCCGCGCGGCCGCGTCGCCCTGCGCCGAGGACCGCTGCGATTCCGACCAGAGGCAGTGCGATCAGCCAGAGGCCGAACACCGAGAGGGTCGCTGATCCCGCATCGCCCAGATACGGCAGTGCGCGCGCGTAGCCGCCGGTCACAAGAACTGCGGAAGCGATGATGATGGCCGCACCGAGAAAGAGGAGCGTAAGACGACCGAGGTCACGCAACGTACTCTGATCCAGGTGTAACCCCTACGGACTCAGGAACACGCCCGACGGCTGGTTGATCAGCGCGGCCAAACGCCGATACGAGTGCTTGTTCGTCGCAGCCATCACGCCACGATCTTGCCGGGCCCGACAAGCTGTTCCTTGCCGGTCGCGCCGTACGTTGTTTTTCCGCGAAGTCGCGTGCGCGGCGGCGCAGGGCCCCGGGGGGCGGGCGGGAAGCTCGCGGCGATGCATGTCGTGGAAGTGCGATCCTACGGCGGTCCATCGGTGCTCGAGTGGCGCGAACGTGACGAGCCGGTCCCCGCTGCGGGCGAGGTCGCGATCCGGGTAACCCAAACCGGGGTGAACTTCGCCGACGTCCAAGCCCGGCGCGGTGCCTATCACGGCGGTCAGCAACCGCCCTTCGTGCCGGGGCTGGACTGCGTCGGCACGATCGTCGCCCTCGGCCCGCCCGCCACGGGAACCTCATCGAACGTTACTGGCGCGAGCAAACCCTTAGCCGTTGGAGACCGCATTTTNNGAGTCGACGGATTTCGCGTCGGGCAGCGCGTCGCGGCGTTTCCACCCAATGGTTCGTACGCCGAGGTGGTCGTCGTGCCCGTCACTACCACGTATTCGCTCGATCCCGCAGTCTCCGACGACGACGCCGCCTCTGTGCTGATGCTCGTCACCGCGTACAACGTACTGACCCTAGCCGGACGCCTCGCGCCCGGTGAGAGCGTGCTCGTACATGCCGCGGCCGGCGGCGTCGG
>PMOG01000088.1 GCA_003161555.1 Vulcanimicrobiota bacterium
GGGTTTGCTGGTTCTGTGCGTCGTTACCGCGCGCGCGCTGCGGCCGCGATCGCGGCTGCCGCAAGCAGCAGCGCGCCCAGGGCGCTGACGATGCGTGCCGCCAGCGACGCGGTCCCGATCGCCGTCCACTGGACGGCGATGAATCCGCGCCACGAATCCTCCGCCAGCGCGCCGGGCGGCAGCACGGCGCTGCGGTAACCGGCCGGGTTGGCGACGTGGCCGCGAAAGAACGCACTGACCGCGAGGTCGATGCACAGCAGAGCAAATGCGGCCGCCGCGACGCGCGCCAGACGATCCTTGCGCTGCGGACTCCAGGCCATCGCCGCCGCGAACGGCGCGATGGTGTAGCTGTACGTCGTTTGCAGCAGCAACCCGATCCACGGTACGAAGAGCAACATCGCCCCGATCCGCGCCGGTGCGGCGGCCGGCGCGGCGGCCAGAACGAGCAGCGCACCCGGCAGCGCGCACGCCAGCCCTCCGAAGTGCAGATACGGCGCGCCCAGCGTGGCGAGCATCGCGGCGACCCAGGGCAGCGCCTCCGGCCGCCGGAATGCCGCGGCCAGCCGCAGCCCGGCCCAGATTCCGGCGCCGATCGCCGCGACGTAGATCAGCAGCCCGAGCCCGCGCGCCGGATCGGACGGCAGGCCGAACGCCGCGAACAGGCTCGTGAACGAAAGCTGCGTGATTTCCAAGATGTTGGCGCGCGTATGTTCGGGCGCGATCACGGTGAGATACTCGTAGCTCAGCCGTGGTACGAACACCGCCGAGCCGACGGCGAACACCGCGACGCAGGCGGCGACCGCACGCCGAGCCGCGGCGCCGGCCCACAGCAATGCGATGGCCAGCGGAAGCGCCACGTACGGCTGCAGCGCCGCGACCGCGAGCGCCCCCGCGATCCCGGCGGTCGAGCGCGTGCGCAGGCAGCGCCCGGCGGCGACGAGCGCGAGCAATTCGAAACCCGCCGGCTGTCCGAGCGCCGCTTCGGTCGGAACGCCGGCGAACAGGACGAACGCGGCGATCGCGACCGGCGAGAGTTCCGGCAGCGAACGCCGCAGCAGCTCGGCAGCGATCGCCAACGCGGCGAAATTGAGCAGCGTCCAGGTCGCGGCCGCGGCACCGAACGGAACCGCGCTCAAAAGCGCCAACAGCGGCATCGCGTACGGCGCCCAGGGTACCGGAACGGTCGGCTGATCGAACCCGACGCTGCCGGCGAAGACGTTGGTGCCCAGCGCCATCTCGCACGGACGCAGCGCGGCGTCGCGATAGGGATCGGCTCCTTGCGCGAACGCGTGCCCGGCGCAATAGAATGCGCGCAAATCCAAGAACGTGTTCTTGTACCCGTGCAGGAACAGCAGCGCGGCGAACGCGACGACCGCCAGCGCAAACACGGCGCCGGCATAACGGTACCGTCCGAAAGTCCGCCCGAGCGGCATCGCATGCGCTTCGGCGGGACGGCGGCCGCGCTTGCACCGCGGCCCGATTCTTTACACCCGCAGGACTTTTGGAAATCGAACCCCGACGAGGCGCGCTGGTCGTCGATCCGCCGGCTCGCCGAGTACCCCTAGTGGAGAAAACAGCGCGCGCTAAATGGAAGGCCTGTTTTGAACGACGCTCCAGGTTATCGCGCTCTTCGCATCCGCCGCGGTCTTGTCGCCGTCGTTGTACTGAATCTCGATCTGCTCGTAAATGAAGGTGACGCTCTCGGTCGGCTGGTCGCTGCCTTTACCGCTCCATTGGTCCGACCCTATAAGCACGTTTCTCAACGTAACGACGTAGTAAGGGATCATTCCCTTGGCTGAGGGTTTCATCATATACAGCCGGACGACCCTGAGAGCCGTACCCCGCGCGGCGTCGTCGAAGAGCGTTTGTGAGACGGTGGGATTCGGGGCGATCGTGACGGACATCGATTCCGTCGAACGTGCGCCGGCCGTTTTCCCGCCGCCCCGCGGTACGACCGCAGATTTGCCGCCGCCGAAGCTGTACGCGCTCACTTCGATCCAGCCGGCGTTCTTGGAGTGAAGCGGTTTGGCGGGAAACTCACTGGTGCTGCCCGTCGATCCGAGGTCGAGCCATGTGGCGGCTGCAGCCGCCACCGGTGCGACCGCCGTCGCGACGGCAATCGTGGCCGCAAGTATCCAGTGACGCGAAAACCGCAGACGTTCGTTTTTCATGATCTGCTCCATTTGTGAAGTGCACGCCGCACCATACTAGTACAACGGCCTCATTCGGTCGAGGGCTGAAGGTGGTTGTGATCCCGCACGGCAGCGTCGCCCCGGGCCCACGTTTTCGCGAGCTGCCCGAGCATTTCGAGGAAACACGGCGTATGCGCGCAAGAAGGCGGCGTGGCGTCCGCATCCGCACGTGCGTCGCGGATTCGATTCATCGCGCTCGGAGCGGCCCTGGGGCTGAGCGCGATCGAAGCGGTCGGCGTCGTCGTCAACAACGCGTCGCGCGGCGGCGCGCAGGATTGGCGCGTGTTCGTCGACGCGGGCGCGCGCGCCGGCACGAGTGCGCTGCTGCATCCCTCGGAGACGACCGATGCGTTCGCCTATCCGCCGGGGTTCGCGTGGATGCTGGTCGGGTTCGCGCACATTCCGCGCGAGACGGGCTTCTGGATCGACATCGTGCTGATGCTCGGCTGCGCCGTTGCGGCGGCGCTGATCGCCGCGCGCGTCTACGGTCTGGGTCCGGGAACCGCGCTGGCCCTCGCGTTCGGCTGGACGCCGGTCCTCAACGCGGTCGCGGTCGGACAGAACGCCACGCTCGGCCTGCTGCTCGCGCTGCTGACGATCGCCGGGATGCTGCGCGGGTCGACGCTGCTGACGGCCCTGCCGCTCGGGTTTCTGCTGTACAAGCCGACCTACGCGCTGCCGCTGTTCGTGGTACTCGCCGTTCGCGGCCGGCTGCGCGCATTCGCACTGGGTGCGGTGGGCGGCGCGCTGTGGTACGTTGCGAGCGTCACCGCAACCGGCGGAGATTGGCGCTGGCCTTCCGAGTGGGCGGGGATGGTCGTGCGCTACAGCAGCGCCGACTTCGCCTACAACGCGGTCAAAGCAACGAGCCTGCCCGCGCTGCTGCTGCGGGTAGGGATGCCGCTCTGGCTGATCGCGCTCGTGGTCGCCGCCGTGCTGGGCGCGGCGCTGGTCGCGCTGCGTCGCGTCGACCTGCTCGAAGCCGCCAGCGCAGCCTGCATCGCCGGCGTCGCGCTGAGCCCGCACGCCTGGCCGTACGACGCTGCGCTCGCCTATCCGATGATCGCGCTGGCCTGGAGCCGGCTCCCGCCGCGCGAGCAGACCTTCGAAGCCCTGACCTTGGCCGTCGTGGGGCCCGCGTTTCTGTTCTCGTCGCTCTTTGGCCTCAACCCGCAGGCGATCGTCGTCGTCGGCGGCACCATCGCGTGGCTCATCGTTCGGCTGCGGCAGCCGGGCGAACCGGTGAGGGTCGGGCAAACGCCGCGCGCGCGGTGAGGACGATCAGCAGCAGCCCCCCCGACCAGGTCAGCACGCGCGCCGGAAGAGTCGCCAGGCCGAACGCATGGGCCTGGATCACGATGAACGGCGCCCACGCGTCTTCGCCGAAAGCGTCCGGCGCCAGCATCGGCGGCACGAATGCCGGTTCCGGCCGGCGCAGCATGTCGAAAGCAACGGCCGCGGCGGTCAGGATCGCAAGCAGCAGCACGGCCGTCGCGGCCGTCGCGAGTATGCCGCGCGGCGTCGGCCGGCGCCACGCGCCGGCGCCGGCTCCCAACGCGAACCACGGGCCCCAACTCTGCATGACCAGCGCCGCCCACGGAATCGCGAGCCCGTACAGCGCACACTCGGCCCAGCGGCGCGCGGGTCCCAGGTCGACCAGCAGCAGCGCGGCCGGAAGAACGAACGTAATCTGCTGCAAATGGAGATACGGCGCACCGAGCGTGCCGATCGCCGCGCCGATCCACGGCAGCGCCTCCGCGCGACCGCTCCGCCGCGCGATGCGCGTCGCCGCCACCGCACCGAAAACGATCGCTGCCGCATAGATCAGCTTCGAAAGCAGCGAGGTCAATCCGAGCGGCAGGCCCAGCGTCGCCAATCCGCTGACGAATGAGACCTGCACGGCATCGATCAGATTTGCGCCCGCGTGACCGGGCAAGACCTGGGTGAGCCACTCGACCGTCAGCGGCCCGAACGCCAGGGCGCTCAGCAGCCCGATCGCGAGCCCGACGCCGAGCACGGCCAGCCGCACCGCGCGACCGCCGCCGAACAACAGCGCGACCGCGGCCGGCAGCGCGACGTGCGGCTGAATCGTGGCGACGGGGAGCCACAGACCCAGCCTGACCGGCTGGCCGCGGCGCAGCGCCATGCCCATCGCGGTCACCGCCAGCAGTACGAAACCCGCGAATTGACCGAGGTCGAGACCGACGGGCACCGCGGACACGATGACCGCGGTGCCGATCAGCGCCGGATGCACGCTCGGCAGCATGCGCCGCAGCAGATCGGCGGCGACGGTGCAGCAGCCGATGTTGAGACCCATCCACAGCGCCAGCGCGACCGGGAACGGGAACTGCGCGAGCACCAGGAACGGCAGCATCTCGTAGGGGGGAATCGGCAGCGGCAAAGCCGGATCGCCGGCGCGCAGCGCGGGAACGAACGGCGGCACCGCGACCGCATGCTCGCAGGCCGGCAGCGAGCCGAAACGATACGGGTCGAGCCCGTGCAGCATCGCCGAACCGGCGCAGTACGGCACCTTGACGTCGATGAAGAACTGCGTGTATTCGCCGGCCGCGAGTTGGGCGCCGATCACCGCGACGATGACGGCGGCGACGATGCCCGCAAACCGGACGCTCGCGCGGCGTTCAGCCGGCGGCGTCAACGGGTGCAGCTCGGCGGGCAGCTTCGATGGCGAGCGAGATCTCGCGCAGGAACGACGAGGCGTCCATGACGATGCCCAGCGACTGGTGCGTGCCGCGGTCGGTCAGTTTGGTGACCGATGACGGATTGATGTCGACGCACACCGTCTTGCAGCTCGCCGGGAGCAGGTTGCCGACGGCCACCGAGTGCAGCAGCGTGCAGACCATCAGGGCCATCCCGATCTCCGGCACGTGGCGCCGCATCGCGCGCTGACATTCGACGACGTCGGTGAGCACGTCGGGCAGCGGACCGTCGTCGCGAATAGAGCCGCACAACACGACCGGAATCTGTTTGCGAAATGCTTCGTACATTACGCCGCCGCGCAGCAGACCGGTTTCGATCGCGCGCGCGATCCCGCCCGCCGCGCGAATGCGGTTCACCGTGCGCAGATGGTGGACGTGCCCCTCCTCGGCGGGAAACGCATCGTTGAGGTTGATGCCGAGCGACGTCCCGAAGAATTGCGCCTCGATGTCGTGAACCGCCAGCGCGTTGCCCGCGTAGAGCGCGGTCACGTACCCGGCCCGAATCAACTCTTCGAGATACGGTCCGGCACCGGTGTGGATGATCGCCGGACCACCGACCAGCAGCACGCGTTTGCCCGATGCGAGCACGGCCAGGAGCTCGCGCGCGATTTCGCTGAGCAGCGCGTGGCGCGGTTTTTCACTCGACACCGCACTGGCCATGAACTCGAACACCGCCTTGCGGCGCGCCCGGCCGGGGATCGACACCTTCACGCCTTGATGTCCGACCACGACCGGATCCCCGGCTCCGATGTCCGACGGTGCAACGGTGAGCGGGCCGCCGTCGTCGAGGACGATCGCGCAGTCCATCTCCGGGTTGAGAACCGGATGCCAGATGCCGTTGATGCGAACCTCGGTCGCGTAGTTCGTGGTCGCGTAGAACTGATCGGGAAGAATGCCCGCGGCCGGCGCCGGCTCGGTCTGGGCGTCGCCTTCTTCCAAGACTTCGGCGCCCTGTTCGCGCAGCCGGTCGATCAGGTCGTCGAGATACGCGTCATCGTCGGCTTCGATCGCGAGCCGGGCGTATGACGGGTCGGTCTTGGTCCGGCCGGAGTCGAACTCTTCGATCACGTAGGCCGCGCGCTCGTGATCGGTCAGCACGCCGAGCACGCGATTGAAGATCCCGGAGTCGAGGATGTGTCCGCGCAGTTCGATCCGGCGGACGACCGACCCCGACGGCGAAGCGGAAGCCATGGGGCTCGTGTTCGTACCGACGCCGCTCGGCAACCTTCGCGATATCACGCTGCGAGCGCTCGACACGCTGCGGGATGCCTCGCTGATCGTCGCCGAGGACTCGCGCGTCGCGCGGCGGCTGCTCGGCGCGCTGGACCTGCCGTCCAAAGAGATCTGGACCTATCACGAACACAACGCGCGCGGGACGACCGCCGCGATCTTGGAGCGCGCCGCCCAGGCCGTGGTGGCGGTGGTCACCGATGCCGGAACGCCCGGCATCAGCGATCCCGGGAGCGCCTTGGTCGCCGCAGCGCGCGAGGCCGGGATCGCGGTCGAAGTCCTGCCCGGGCCGGCCGCCTTTGTGTGCGCCGCCGTGCTCTCGGGCTTCGACCTGCGCCGCTTCGTCTTCGCCGGTTTTCCGCCCCGCAGCGCCGCCGCCCGGCGCACCGCCTTCCGCGCTTCGCTCGGCGAGACGACCGTCTGGTACGAGTCGCCGCATCGCGTCCGCGCATCGCTCGCGGACCTCGAAACGGTGGCGCCCGGGCAGCGCGTCTTCGCCGTGCGCGAGCTGACGAAACGGTTCGAACAGCAATCCTTCGGAACGCCGGCCGACATCATCGCGGCGCTGCCCGATCCGGTGCGCGGCGAGTTCGTGTTCGTCGTCGAAGGCGCGCCCGGTGCCGCACCGGCGGCAGCAGAGATCGATGCGAACGCGGTGGACGACGCGATCGACCGGCTCGCACACGAGGGCTTGAGCACGTCGGCGATTGCGAAGCAGCTCGCGGAAGCGGGCTGCGGCGAACGCCGGCATCTCTATGCGCGCGTCACCGAACGTCGCAGGTCGCCCGCATGATCTCCATGCGGCCCGCTGCAACAAACACTTAACATCCCTTCGAGCGGGACGCCAGGCGCGAGGGTCGCCCCAGCGAACTTCGGTTCGTACCGAATCATGATGATCCCGAAGCGCAATCAGGCTCTTGACGGCGTGCGCGGTCTGCTGGCGCTCACCGTCTTGATCATTCACGCGGTGGCGCCGGGCCCGCTCGTTCCGGCCTACATCGCGCTGATCGGCGGAGCGGCCGTCTGCGCGTTCTTTGCTCTTTCCGGGCTCGTGCTCACGCGAGCCTGGAATCAAGGATTCATCGCATTTCTCGCTCGCCGGTTCGTTCGTTTGTGGCCGGTGTACGCGCTGTGTCTGGGCGCGAGTTTCATCTTGGCTCACCACCAGCCGATCTGGACCCAGTTTTTCTGGTGGCCGCTCATCACGCTGCGCGACAAGATCGTCAACGACCCGCCGGCATGGTCGCTGTGCATCGAAGCCTGGGCGATGCTGGCAATGCCGTTCTTCGTGTGGTGCGGTCGCGGCCCGTTCTACCGCGCGCTCATTGCCGGGGTGGCGTGCCTGGTCGCCGCCGACCTCAACCCGTATTTCTTCTTCGGCATCTTCTTCATCGCGGGCGCGTGGCTATCGCGCTTCGAGCTGCGGTCCGCGTTCCTGGAGTCGGCCGTGCCGCAATGGCTCGGGCACGTCTCGTATCCGCTGTACCTCTCCCACTATCTGGTTCTGCGCTACCTCGGATTGCCGCTCGTCGTCTCGGTGCCGCTGGCGCTGCTGGTGGCCGCGGTCCTTACCGAAACCGTTGAAAAGTGGAGCATTTCAACATCGCGCCGCGTTGGCCATTACTTGTCGCATGGCGTGCGGCCCGCCCGGAAGGTGATCGCCGGCGATGTTGAGGGGTCGCAGCCGGCCGCGGTCACGACCGCATAGCACCCGCGCCGAAGCATCGACGCCGGCGCCGGACTGAGCAACTCCGCGCGGCGAGAGGCGGCCGCCGACCGCCGCGACGAAAGCGAAGCCCGTGCCGGCCCGAGGTTTCTACGTTACGACCCCGATCTATTACATCAGCGGCACCCCGCACATCGGGCACGCGTACAGTTCGGTCGCGGTCGACATCATCGCACGCACGGCGCGCGCGCACGGCCCGGCGCGCTCGCTGACCGGCACCGACGAACACGGGCAAAAAGTGGCGCAGGCGGCGGAAGCAGCCGGAGCGACGCCCCAGGCCTACGTCGACGCGCTCGCGCCGCGCTGGCGCGAACTGCAGATCGCGTACGACACGCGCTTCGACGACTTCATCCGCACGACCGAGCCGCGGCACGCGCGCGCGTCGTTGGCGCTCTTCGAGCGGATGCGCGCCAACGGCGACGTGTACGAAAGCGTCTACGAAGGCTGGTACTGCACCAACGACGAGACCTTTTGGCCGGAAAGCAAACTGATCGACGGCCGGTGTCCGAACCCGGAATGCCGCCGGCCCGTTGAATGGCTCTCCGAACGCAACTGGTTCTTCCGGCTTTCGGCCTACCGCGACCGGCTGCTCGAGCTCTTTCGCACCGACCCCGATTTCTTGCGCCCGCAATCGCGTTACAACGAGATGATGGCGGTGCTCGAGGGCGGCCTCGACGATTTGTCGATCTCGCGGTCCTCGTTCGACTGGGGCATCCCGTTGCCCGGCGGCGGCGTGCTCTACGTCTGGTTCGACGCGCTGATCAACTACATCAGCGCGCTGGGTTGGCCCGACGATCCCGACGGCCGCTTCGCGACGTTCTGGCCGGGGGTGCACGTGATCGGCAAAGAGATCGCGCGGTTCCACACGCTGATCTGGCCGGCGATGCTGTGGTCGGCCGGCCTCGAGCCGCCGGCGCGCGTGTTCGCGCACGGCTGGATCCTTGCCGAAGGCGAAAAGATGTCGAAATCGCTCGGCAACGTCATCGAGCCGTTCGCGCTCGCCGAACGGTTCGGCGCCGACGCCGTGCGCTATTTTCTCTTTCGCGAAGCGCCGTTCGGAACCGACTTCTCGATCTCGCGCGAAAAGCTGCGCCAGCGGCTCAACAGCGATCTCGGTAACGACCTGGGCAACCTGCTGCGTCGTTCGCTGGCGATGCTCGACCGGTACCGCGATGGGCTCGTGCCCGAGCCGACGGCGGGCTCGATCGCCGAAGGTGTGTCCGATCTGCCGGCACGCGTGCGCGACCACGTGCTGGCGATGCGGCTGCGCGAAGGTCTCGACGAGATCTGGAACCTGGTCACGACGCTGAACCGCTCGATCGACGAACGCAAACCGTGGGAACTCGCCAAAGCCGGGCGCGGCGACGAACTCGACGCCGTCCTCTACGACTTGTGCGAGGGCCTGCGCTGGCTCAGCATCCTGCTCTTTCCGTACATGCCGTCGAAGGCCACCGAAATGTGGCGGCAGCTTGGACTCTCGGGGACGCCGGAGGTCCGCTGGCCGGATGAGCTCACCTGGGGACGTCTGGCCGCCGGAACCCAAACGGACCCCGGCCTCCCGCTATTTCCTCGCCTCGAGCCGGAGCCCGACGAGACCGAAGCGTGACCGGCGCGGGGCGACCGACGGCGCTCGCCTTCATCACGGCGAGTTTCGTCGCGGCGTTCCTCCTGTTCTTGGTCGAACCGATGTTCGCAAAAATGGCGCTTCCGCTGCTCGGCGGATCATCGGACGTGTGGACGGTGTGCGTCCTGTTCTATCAGTGCACGCTCTTGGCGGCGTATCTGTACGCGCACACGCTGCAACGTCTTTCGCGCGTGCGGGATCAGGCGCTGGTTCACGGCGCGCTGTGCGCGCTCGCGCTCCTATGGCTGCCCATCACCTTACGCGGTGCGGGCAGCCCGCCGGCCGTCGGCCTGCTGCCGTGGCTTCTCGGCGTCCTGGTGACAACGGTCGGACTGCCGTTTTTCGTGCTGTCGGCGATGAGTCCGCTCTTCGGCGCGTGGTTGAGCGCCGCGCGTCACGCAGCGAATCCGTACGGCCTGTACGCCGCCAGCAACCTGGGCAGTCTGGCGGCACTCGCCCTCTATCCGGTGGCGCTCGAACCAACGTTCGGGCTCTTCATCCAGAGCCGGTTCTGGTCGGCCGGGTACGTCGTCTTCGCCGCACTGTTCGTCCTCTGCGCGTTCCAGGCGCGCTCCGGCCGGATCGTCGCGTTTCCAAAAGGCCCGGCGACGTACGGCCTGCGGCGCGAACTGCGGTGGGTCGCGCTCGCTTTCATTCCGTCGAGCCTGATGCTCTCCGTGACGACCTACATCTCGTCGATGGTCGCGCCACTGCCGCTGTTGTGGACCGTCCCGCTGGGACTCTACCTCTGCACGTTCATCATCGTTTTCGGCTCGGACGCGACGCGCGTGGCGCACTACGCGAGCCGCGCCGCACCGATCGCGCTCGTGCCGCTGATCTTCCTGCTTTGCATGCGGGCGACGACGCCCTGGCTCGCCGTCACGATCGCGCTGCATCTTACCGTCTTCACGCTGCTCGCGCTGGTCTGCCACTTTCGCCTCGCATCGGACCGGCCGGCGAGGACGGACCTCACGGCGTTCTACGCTTCGTTGGCCGCCGGCGGAGCACTCGGTGGCATCTTCAGCGGCGCCGTGGCACCGCTCATCTTCAGCGACCTCTACGAGTACCCGCTGGTGTTGGGGTTGGCATGCTTCGCGCTGCTGCCCCGCGGACGCGTTGCTCGCCGCTTCGAGCCGGCCGAATTGGCCGCGCCGGTTCTCTTCATCGCCGTGATCGGCATCGCGATCGCCGCATCGCTCGTCGCACCCAGCCAGGCGTTTGCCACCCGCATCGTGATCGCCGTAGCCACCATGGGATGCCTTGCGTTCTCCGCGCGCGCTCCGCGATACGCCGTCGCGGTGCTCGGAGTTCTCGCGCTTGCGATCTTCGGCACGAACCCGGAGCACCGCATTGCGGCGGCGAGAAATCTCTACGGATTCAAGTCCGTCGATGTCATCGGGTACCGGTGGCACGAGCTGGCGCACGGGGGCACGGTCCATGGCGCCGAGCGGCTCGTCGCACCATACGAGCGCGAACCGGAGACGTACTATACGCGCAGCGGCCCGCTGGGCGACATTTTTCGGCGGCTTCGTAACGACGAACGTCCGGTCGGCGTGGTTGGTCTGGGGGTCGGTTCGGCAGCCTGTTATGCGAAGCCGGGGCAGCACTGGACGTTCTACGAAATCGATCCGCAGGTTGTGGCCTTCGCGCGCGACAGCCGGTACTTTCGGTACCTCGCGGACTGCGCACCAACGGCCGTCGTCGACGTCGGCGATGGGCGGCTCGAGCTCGAGCGCGATCGGCAGCGCCGATTCGGACTCCTGATCCTCGATGCATACAGTTCGGACGCGATACCGACCCATCTGCTGACGCGCGAGGCGCTACGCGTGTACCGCTCGCGTCTGGCTCCGCACGGGCTGATCGCCTTTCACCTCAGCAATCGCTACTTCAACTTTCAGCCGCCGGTCGCGGCGCTGGCACGCGATGCCGGCTTGCGCGCGGTCGTGTGCTTCGATGAGCGCATCGATCCAGCCGACCGCCAGAACGCAAAGTCCGCCTCGATCTGGATGGTCTTGGCCGAGAGCGGCGCCGACCTCGGAAGCCTGGCGCAGGGGGGCCGCTGGCGGGTCCCGGTCGCGGGCCGGTTGTGGACCGACGACTATTCGAGCATCGTGACGGTGCTACGCATCAGCGGGAGCTGATGACGCCGCCGTCGCGCGCTGCCGTTTCGGCCACCGGATCACGACCCACGCGATCGAGCCGCCGATGACGAATGGCGCGAGCGGATCGATCGGCAGCAGCTTGAGGTCGGTGAGCGGCGAGATCAGGTACGCGAGCACGAGCCAGCGGGTGCGGTGCGGTTCGGGCAGATGCGTCGCGGCGAAAAGCACCATCGGCAGCGCCAGCACGCCGTCGTATCCCCAGGCGTGCGGACTCAAGGCGAGACCGATCAAACAGGCGGCGCAACCCGCTTCAACTGCGGCGACGCGGCGAAGGGGAATTGCGGCCAGCACCGCCGCGACCGAAACGACGGCTGCGATCGCCGGAAAGCCGAAGCCCGCGCGCCGTAACAGCACCGGGATGTCGAGCGCCTTCGCGCCGTTCTTGGCGAGCTCGGCACCCTGGTAGGTGGTGACTTCGTGGAACCACGCGCTGGGCCACATCCAATCGCCGCCGACGGCGGCGACGCTGACCAGATACCACAACGCGCCTATGACCGCCACGATCGAGAGTTCGCGCAGCCGTCCGCGCACCAGCAGCGCGGCGATAAGCGGCAGCGCATAGGTCGGCTTGTAGAGCAACAGGCCCATGGGAACCGCCGTGAGCAGGAGCGATCCGCGCGAAAATCCGAGGATCGCCGCCATCGCGAGCAGCAGACCCAGCGGCGAGTTCTGTCCGATCACCAGCGCCGCGCTGGTCAGGGGACCCCAAGCGAAAACCATCAGCAGCGCGGCCTCGCGACGCAGCGCGAAAACGCCGGCCCCGATTAGGGCGGCGCCGACCGCGCACGCCAACAGGAACACTTCGTTCGCCGCAAAGTCGAGCGGCGGCGGAAAATGCGCCAACGGCGCGTACAGCCATGCGGTTGCGGGCGGGTACGCCCACACGTCGCCCAGCTCGCGCGGGTGCAGCAGCGCGGCGGTTCCGACGTTCCGGCCCGCGTCGGCGAAGCCTCGCCAATCGGAGAGCCCGCGCTGCCACGCGACGGCGATCTGCACGGCGCCGACCACGATCAGCGCCCACGACCACAAACGGAAGCGCTCGTCCGACAGACGCAGCGGACTCACCATCGCGGCGCCGCTTCGGGATCGCTACGTACCGCCGCTGCCAGGGCCATTGTTGGTGCGTTCGCGCTCCAGCACCGCGGCGCATTCGTCGTGATAGTAGATGCACAGCGCGCGCGAAAGCGCGAACGGAT
>PMOG01000004.1:0-3845 GCA_003161555.1 Vulcanimicrobiota bacterium
CGGCGGCGGCCCCAACGGCGCGGCGATCGGACCGGACGGCAACGGCTATGTCGTCAACAATGGCGGGTTCGAGTGGCTGGTCGACGACGAGGGGCGACGCCGCCCGTCCGTCCAGGCCAAGGATTACAGCGGCGGGCGGCTCGAACGCGGCTCCGGCGAAGGGGGCGAATCACCGGCCGAGCTCGTCGGCGAGCGGATCGTGCTCGCGTATCTGCAGCGCCAGGGAATTCGGCGCGTCGACCTGCTGGTCATCACGCACCCGCACGGCGATCACGTCGGCGGCTGTTTCCCGATCGTGCGCGCGCTGCAGGTGGACGCGATCGGCGATTCCGGGCAGGCCTACGGCGGCCGCGCATTCCGCGATTGTCTCGGCGCAGCGCGCGCTCGTCGGGTACCGGTCATCCTGGTTCGCAAGGGGATGCGCTATCGCACCGAGGACGGCGTGACGTTCGACGCGCTGGCACCGCAGCTGCCGCTGCTTGCCGAAGGCCGCAACGACGTCAACGAAAACTCGGTCGTCCTGATGATGACGTATCGGTGTGCGCGGTGCGCGCGGCCGCTCCGCATGCTGTTCACCGGCGATGCCGGCACCGCGACCGAGGCGCGGATGCTCGCATCCGGGGCGAACCTCCAAGCCGACCTGCTCAAGGTCGGCCACCACGGCTCCGCCTACTCGTCCTCACCGGCGTTCATCGCCGCGGTACGTCCGCGGGTCGCGCTCATCAGCGTCGGCCGGCACAATCTGTTCGGACATCCCGCCGCCACGACGCTCGCGACCTTGCGCGACGCCGGAACGATCGTCTACCGGACCGACCTCTGCGGCGCGATCGTCGTCGAGGCGGAAACGAGCGTGCGCGCGTCGACGACCCTCCGTTGCTAGGCGAAGCACGCCGGGGCCACCTGCCCGCGCGTCGAAGTACGGCTGCCTTCCATGTCGACACGCGCTGCCTTCATCGCCGGCGTCGCTGCCGTGAGTGCGACGCTTCGAGCCGCTTCTGCCGCGCTCGCTCTTCCGGCGATCACCGGAGATGCGGAAGCAGCGCAGCGTGCGATCATAGCGGCGATCCTTCCATTCGACGATCCGACCTTCGCGGCACACGTCGATCTCGAGCGGGTCATCTCGCGCATCGGCGCTCTCTTCGCGCCGCTGGACGATCCGGCGTATCGCGCGGCCGTTCTCGTCATAGGCTCGGACCAGCGCGGACCCGCCGAGGCCTATCGCGCCTGGTTCTCAGGGGACGACGAGCGGCGCCGCCGGTTTGCGCTCGCCGCGAAGAGTATGGCGATGATCGCGGTGTATTCCGACGCGGCGATCTGGCCCGCGATCGGCTACAGTGGTCCGGTACTTCGGCGATGACGCAGTTGACATGCGATGCGCTCGTTATCGGCGCCGGCGCGGCGGGTGCGACGGTCGCCGCGACGCTCGCCGAGGGCGGCTTCGGTAGTGTCGTCCTGGTTGAGAAGGGCCCCTATTACGATGCCTCCTTCTTCAACCAGCGCGAACTCGACATGAGCATCCTGCGGGCCGACCGCGGACGCCGCACGACCGCCGATGGCGCCTACCCGGTGCAAAGCGGCGAGTGTGTCGGGGGCGGGACGACGGTGAATTTTGCCCTGTGCTTCGATCCCGTCCCGGCCGTATGGCGACGCTGGCGCGACGAGTTCGGGGTTGCCGGCTTCTCGCTCGACGAACGTGCCGCCGACTACGGCATCCCAGGACTGAATCTGGCCGCAGCGGTGCGCGACGTGCGACGGCGGATCGATGTCCGGCCCGTTCCCGCGACCGCCGTCAACGAGAACAACCGCCTCTTCGCGCGGGGCGCGGCGGCACTCGACATCGAGGTGAAGCCGTTCGAGCTGAACATGCGCGGCTGCATCGGCTGCGGTTTCTGCGGGCAGGGCTGCGCGTACGACGCAAAGCGCGGGACGCTCGTGACATACGTTCCTGACGCGTTGGCTCGGGGCGTCCGGCTGGTACACCACTGCGAGGTCGAGCGTTTGGTTTTCACCGCAGGGCCGCATGGCGTGCGCGCAGCGGGCGCTCGCGGCACGGTTCGGACGACCGTATCGGGGTCCCGTGCCAACATGGTGGAGGCCGGACCAATCGCGATCGAGGCCCGCATCGTCGTTCTCGCTGCAGGCGCCGCAGCGTCACCGGCGCTGCTCCAGCGTTCGGCGTCCCCGATCCGGACGACGTGGTCGGACGCGGCGTGGTTCTCCATCCGAGCCTTCCCGTCGGCGGCGTCTTCGATCACGTGGTCGACGGTCACCGCGGAATCACGGGCGCATACTACAGCGATGCGTTCCGCGAGGCTGACGGTTATGTGCTGGAGTGTCTCTTTGACCAGCCGGTCGATCTCGCACTCGCGATCCCGGGGATTGCTGACGAGCATTGGGCGCTCATGCACGCGTTCCGGTCGCTTGCAGGCTTCGGAGTTATGCTCGTCGACACACCTTCGCCCGACAACCGTGTCGTGTGGGACGCCCAGGCAGAGCGACTCTCGGTGCAATACGTACTTTCAGCTCCCGACGCGACACGACTTCGGCGCGGTGCCAAAACGGCGGTTCGCATGATGCTCGCCGCCGGGGCGCGCCGCGCGTTCCTGACCTCCGACGAACGCCCACGAGGTCGTCCCGCGGCTTTCACCGACAGCGCCGATGCAGAACGCGTCGATGCGCTGACGTTTGCGCCGCATGCGACGCTCCTCGCGTCGGCACACATTCAAGGGTCGGTCAAGATGGGCGACGACCCGCGCCGCAGCGTCGTCGACGCCCGCGGGGAGGCCCGCCGCGTCCGCGGACTGATCGTGTGCGACGCGTCAGTGTTCCCGACGTCGTGCGGAGCGAACCCCATGCTCGCCATCATGGCAATGGCGCGCTATCAAGGCCTGCGCATCGTCGCCGAGCAGGGCCGTTACAGCTGAGCTCGCATCGCGGCACGAAACATCTGACGCGCGCGCGCCGGCTAGGGCGCACCGGCGGCTGCAACGAACGCTCGACGTGATGGAGAGGTTCTACAGCTTGGAAGCGCGCGAACGAATAGCGTTGACGAACCAAGCCCGTGAGAACGGCGAACCTCTGATGGAACGGTGGGCCGCGATGCAGCCCGATTTCGGCGACCCGTGGGAAGGCCGCGCAGCGCTCGCCGGCGGCTGGCTCGCGGAAGCGAACACGATCGCCGATCTGGGCTGCGGAACGATGAACCTCGAGCGATACCTGCGGGCCGGCCAGACCTATATCCCGGTGGACCTCACGGCGCGTGACGAGCGCACGCTGATCCTGGATCTCAACCGTCCGTCCGATCTCGACCGGCTGCCGGGCGCCGACGCGTGCGCGCTCCTCGGCGTCCTCGAATACAGCTACCTGCCGGATGCGCTGCTCGAAGCGGTGCGGCGCGCCTACCGGCAGGTGGTGCTCACGTTCAACGTCCGGCTCGATGACCAGGGGCTCGACGCTCGGCTCGAACACGGGTGGATCAACCACTATTCATCCGACGAGATCGCCGCGCTCTTCGCGCAGCACCGGTTCATCGTGGCGCGCGAGCACCTCTTCGCCGGGCGGCGTCGCGAGCGTCTTTTCGACTTGCGGCGCGACGATGCGTGAAGGCGGCGATCTCGCCCCGATACGGACCTCGTACTTTCAGCGCGTTCGCAACGTCGGCGATGCAATCGCACCGCTCGTCCTGGGCCACGTCGCGCGGCGGCCGACGATCCTCGCGCGTTCCACTGAGCTCCCGTATCTGCTTTCGGTCGGCAGCCTGCTGCAAACGGCGACGCCGCAGTCGTTCATCTGGGGGACGGGGCTCATACACCCAAGCGCCGGGGTCGGCGAGCCGGCCGCGGAGC
>PMOG01000004.1:3913-4491 GCA_003161555.1 Vulcanimicrobiota bacterium
CCGCCGCCGTTTCGGCTCGGCCTCGTCCCCCACGTCTTCGACCGGGACCACCCGTTTTTTCTCGCGGCGGCGGCGCATCCCGACGTCAAAGTCCTGGACGTGTGCGCCGCGCCGGACACGTTCTTCGCCGAGCTTACCTCGTGTGCCGCAATCGCGAGCAGTTCGCTGCACGGGCTGATCTTCGGGGAGGCGTACGGCCTTCCAACGCTGTGGCTCCGGGTTTCGGACAAGGTCATCGGCGGCGGCTTCAAGTTCGCCGATTGGTTCTCGCTCGCCCGGAATCCGCAACGCGATCCGCACGAACCCCGGACATTCGTTTCCGCAACCCAGATTGCCGATCGCTGCGAGCCCCGGGGGGTCGAGATCGACAAGAACGCACTCGCGCTTGCGCTCACCGCCGAAGTGCTCGAGGCGTGCAGCTGGTGGCCGCAACCGCAGCGGCCGACGGTCTCGGTCGCCGAGTGCCGATCGCAGCCGCTGCCCGTCTTCGTCGCATCCGCTCCGCGCGGCGCATTGCGGTCGGCGCTCTCATCGCCGTGGCGAGGCCATCCTTCCGCGACGATCGTCGGCTGCGGCTC
>PMOG01000172.1 GCA_003161555.1 Vulcanimicrobiota bacterium
GAGGTCGATGCCGACCACTTTAGCCATGAAGTATGTATCTCGCTTTCCGAGCGTCGTGGACCAGCCGTCGGAAGATTCGCTGAAACGAATCTCCCTTCAGGCCTTGCCGCTTACCGTCGCTCAAGGGGGGATGGACGCGCCGTTCCCAGCCCGGCGCACCGTCTATGGTACGCCACTGAGGAACGGTTGTTCCACTCTCTTGGTGTGACACAAAACCTGGCACACGAGTTGCGGCGCTGGGGGACAGAAAAACGCCCCCGGCGTGCGGTCACGGCGAGAGCGTTGGAGAGCGAGAAGGCGATTGTTAGGGCTGCTGCTGCTGGTTTTGGAGATACTGGGTGACCGGCTGTTCGGCCAGCGTCACCTGGACGTTCTTCTTGACGCCCTGCGACCACACGCGCAGCGTGACGGCCGTGCCGGGCTTCATCGAGGAAATCGTCGAGACGAAGCTCTGCGCCGAATCGACGGCCTTGCCGTTGACGGCCTGGATCACGTCGCCGGGCTCGAGGCCGGCCTGGTCGGCCGGGGTCCCGCTGACGACGTTTCCGATGGCGACGCCGCCGGGGTCGCGATATCCGCCGAGCTGCGCCCGGACGTTGTTGGTGATGTCGACCGGCGCGATGCCGAGGAACGCCTTACCGGTTCCGGTCCCGTTCTGATCGATCGTCTTACCGGGACTCTTGGCGAGGGTCGCGGCGGTCGTGATGACGGTCGTCGAGGGGATGGCAAAGCCGATGCCCTGGGCCGAGGCGGGGTTCGCGGTCGATTGGTTCACGCCGATCACGCGGCCGTCGTAGTCGATCAACGGTCCGCCGGAGTTCCCGGGGTTGATCGGAGCCGAGGTCTGCAGCAGGCCCTTGAACAGGCGCTCCTGCTGGTCTTCGCCGCCGATCGGCTCGTCGCGGTTGAATCCGGAAACCACCCCGACCGCGACCGAGTGCTGCAGTTCGAGCGGCTCGCCGATGGCGATCGCCCACTGCCCGGCCGCGACCTTCGAACCGTCGGCGAATTCGACCGGCGGCGGGAGCTTGGAGTAGTTGTCGACCTTGACCAGCGCCAGGTCGACGGCCGGGTTCGACGAGTAGAGGTGCCCCTTGATCTTGTCGCCGTTATTGAAGACGACCGTGATCGAGCTCGTCCCGGCCGGGACGACGTGGGCGTTGGTGAGGATCAGCCCGTCGCGCGAATAGACGAAGCCCGAGCCTGAGGCCCGTTCGCGCACGTGCTGGCGGATGGTCGGGCCGCCGGTGCCGCCGAAAAACTGCGAAATCGGGTCGGCCGGTACGACGTGCGTGCCGTTGACGATGACTTCGAGTGCGACCACGGACGGCTGGACGCGCCGCACGGCATTGACGATGCGGTCTTGATCGGTGATCCCTCCGCTGACGGGGAGGGGTGCGGCGCTGAGGGACGGCGGTGTATTTCCGGGGCCGGCGATCCCTGCGAAGTGGGTGCTCGCGTAGAGCATCATCGAGAAGGACCCGATGATCGCGCCGATCAGCCCGACGACCGCGGTCCCCAGCACGCTGCTGCGAGACTTCACGATGGTTGTGCTCCTGACGTTTTGGGTGGCGAAACGGACTACTAACGAAATGCACGTAAGGTAGCGTTTCGCCCGGACTTTCTTCTCCGGGCTTAATTCGGGGCCGTCGGCCGGTCGTCGACGATGCGGCCGTCCCGAAGCCGGATGATTCGCCGGGCATGGGAGGCGACGCCCTCGTCGTGGGTCACCATGATGATCGTACGGCCCCCCGCGTTGAGGTCCCCGAAGAGCGCCATCAGTTCCTCGCTGGTCGTCGAGTCGAGGTTCCCGGTCGGCTCGTCGGCCAGCAGCACCGCCGGATCGTTCACCAGCGCGCGGGCGATGGCGACCCGCTGCTGCTGGCCGCCTGAAAGCTCGGCCGGCTTGTGGTCGAGCCGGTCGCCCAGACCGACCTCGCGCAGCCGCTCGGTGGCGGTCGCGCCGCGCGCCTTTACGCCGATCCCCGCATAGAACAGCGGCAGCGCGACGTTCTTGACCGCGCTCGTCCGGGCCAGCAGGTTGAAGCCTTGAAACACGAAGCCCAACTTGCGCAGACGAATCGCCGCCAGCGCGTCGTCGCCCAACGTCGAGACGTCGATTCCGTCGAGCAGATACCGTCCGGTGGTCGGCACGTCGAGGCATCCGAGCAGGTTCATCAGGGTCGATTTTCCGGACCCGGAGGGCCCCATGATCGCGACGTACTCGCCGCGCGCGATCGTGAACGTCACGCCGCGCAGCGCTTCGACCTTCACGTCACCCAGCACGTAGGTCTTGGTCACGTCGCGCACGTCGATCGCCGTCGCCGCGCTATTCATAACGCAGCGCCTCGATCGGATCGAGCGTCGCGGCGCGCCAGGCCGGATAGGTGCCGAAGACCAGTGTGACGATCGTCGCAAAGCCGGTCGCGATCGCGATGCTGCGCAGCCACGGAATCGGTGCCACGATCCCCGACAGCTTGACGATGGCCAGATCGTTGACCAGCGCGCCGATCAGGACGCCGAGCACGAGTCCGACCGTGCAGCCGAACGCCGAGAGCGCCAGCGCTTCAATGAAGAACTGCAGCAGAATCTGGAAGCGGGTGGCGCCGATCGCCTTGCGCAGGCCGATCTCGCGGGTCCGCTCGGCGACGCTGACCAGCATGATGTTGAGGATGCCGATCCCCGCGACCACCAGCGACACCGCGCCGATCAACCCAACGACCAACGTCACGCCGGCGAAGATGCCGTCGACCGCCTTCGAGAACGACTTGCGGTCGAAGGTTTGGTATTCGACGCGGCCCTTCTTGAGCGCCGCCAGCCAAGCCAGCGTGTCGCTCTCGGTCTGGGCGATCTTCGAGGTGTCGTCGACCAGGACGCGCGCCGCGATGATCGCCCGGCCGCGCGCGTACTCGCGCTCGTAGAGCGTATAGGGAATCGAGATGTCGAAATTGGCAAGCGAAGGCAATCGTCCGGCGCGCGAACGGTCGAGGATGCCGACGATCGTATACCGGTGGTCGCCAACCCGCAAGGATGAACCGACCTGTGCTCCGGTGATCTGAAGCTTCTGCGCCGCTTCGCCGGAGATGACGCAGACATGCCGCGCCAGAGCGATATCCTCGGGCGTCAGCTTGCGGCCTGCAATCAGCGGCGTCTCCGAGGCGAAGCGCTCGTCGCTCTGCGCGCCCACACCGAGCCGCCGGCGGGAATGTCCGATCCTGGCTTCACGAACCGTTTGTCCGCCCGGGATCGCGTCGATCACGTTCGGAACGTCGAAACGGAGACGCTGGAGATCTTCTAGACGGATGGCGGCGCGGGTGAAATCAGCCTGACGCTGATTCGGCACCACGAAAAACGTGCGTTCGCTGAGCGAGCCGAGAACGCCGCCGACCGCGCCCGACATGCTGGCTCCGAGCACCTGTATCGCAATCACGGCCGTCACGCCGATCACCAGGCCGAGCGCAGTGAGGATCGAGCGCACGCGATTGGCGACGAGCACGGCGAACGCTTCGGCGATGTAGGCGGAGAGGTTCATCCCGCGCGCCGGCTCACGAGCGCAGTGCCGCGATCGGATCGAGCCAGGCCGCGCGCAGCGCCGGATAGGTTCCGAACACGCACCCGATCAGCGTCGAGAACCCGACCGCCACCGAGATGATCAGCAGGTAGGGGATCGGCGCGGGGCCGACCAGGGCTTCGATCGACGAATACGCCAGAAGCGTGGCGAAAAACCCGAGTACCGTCCCGATGCCGCCGCCCAGAAAGGACAGCAAGATCGCTTCGAGCAGAAACTGCAGCACGATGTCGTTGCGGCTGGCGCCGATCGACTTGCGCAGCCCGATCTCGCGGGTGCGTTCGGTGACCGAGACCAGCATGATGTTCATGATCCCGATCCCGGCGACGAGCAGCGCGACGCCGCCGATCCCGGTCAACGCGCCGGCGATCGTTAGCAGGGTCTTATTGAACGTCTGGATCTGTTCCGTAAAGTCTTGCGTCGTATACTGCGCACGGCTCCCGTGCAGCCGCCGGAGCACCACGGTGATCGCATCGGAGATCTGCGCTACCGAGACGCCGGGCGCGGCGTAGAGGTCCAGCGCGTCGATCGGCCCGGGCGTGAACTGGCGAAACGTCGTGTACGGCATCTCGAGGAATTCGTTGCCGCCGATCGAGTTGAAGAAGCCGCCCTTGATCTCGGCGTAGACGCCGATCACTCTGCAGCGTGTTCCGCCGACGTGGATCACGTTGCCCAGCGCCGGCGCCCCGTGGAAGAAGTGATCGGCCAGCGGGGTTGTCAGCAAACACACGTGCGCGGCGTCGACGACGTCGTCGCGGTTCAGGCGCCGGCCCTCGCGAAGGACGAGACTATCCTTGTGGAATTCGCTGCCGGAAACGGCGAAGGTCGTCGTCGACACGCCGCCGGCGCGCATCGTCAGTCCGCGCTGGTACGAGGGCTCGATGTGTTCGAGCAGCGGGCCGAGGTCGTCTACGAGCGTGCGCACGTCGCGATATTGAATCGCGGCCGATTGCGGGTCGTCAGCATTGGGATCGACGGCGATTTCGAGCCCCTGATCGCCCAGCGAGTTGAGGGTGCCGGTGATGCCGCCCGAGGCGGCGCTGCTGATTCCGAGCACCGCGATGATCGACGAGGTGCCGATGACCATCCCGAGCATGGTGAGGATCGAACGCGTGCGGTTGCGCCAAATCGCGGCCAGCGCTTCGCCCGCGTAATCGAAGAGGCGCCTCATGGGCTGACGCCGCGGTCGCGGGAGCGCCGCACGGTTAGCTTCCGGGCGACGGGCTCGGCGCCGGCGCCATCGTGGGGCTGACCGCCAGCCCGTCGACGATCCCGAGGTTCCGCTCCGCGACGATGGTGTCGCCGGCGTGGATCCCGTCGATCACGATGGCCTGCGTGTCGTTGGTCGGCCCGAGGGTCACGGCGCGCTTGTGCGCGTGCCCGTCCTTCACCGCCAAGACGTAGGGTTTGCCGGCCGGATCGCGGCGGATCGCGTCGGCGGGGACGACCAGCGCGTGCGGTTTGTCGACGGTGATGATGTCGACGTCGACGGTCATGCCGTCGCGCAGAAACGGCCGGCTGCCGTCGAGCACGATCGTGGTGAGGACCTGCCGCGAGGTGTTCGAGGGATCGTCGCTCTTCTGCGCCGTCGCGCCGACCTGCGCGACGTGTCCGTGGAGGACGGTCGCGCCGAGGTCTTCGCCCGAGACGTTGGCGGCTTGACCGGGCAGGACCGCGGAGACGTCCTGCTCGTCGACTTTCGCGCGGACGACGAAGCCGGTATCGTCGGAGATCGTGACGATCGCCTGGCCGACCGTGACCGCGTCACCCGGCTGCAGCAAGCGCAGCGAGTCGCCGGTTTGCGTCGCGATCGTCTGCACGACGCCGGGGAAGGGCGCGACGATTTGTAGCCGGCCGACCTGATCGGCCGCGTAGCGCCAGTCTTCGTAGGCGTGCTGCGCATCGGCGCGCGCCGCGGCGACGTCGCCGCTGCGGTCCTGAGCCGCGTTGGCGCGCGCGGCGGCGAGGGCCGCTTCGGCTTGCGTGACCGCGTCGCGGTCGGCTTTGACGCGATCGGCCAGCACCGGCGTCTGGCGCGCGATTTGGGCGTAGGTTTCGTCGCGGTCGCGCCGCGCTTGATCGTACGCCGCTTGCGCCTGTTCGAGCTTGGCGACGTCGGCATCGAGCGTGTTCTTCGCGATCGCCTTCTGGGCGTAGAGGTCGCGGTCGGCGGTAGCGATCCGCCTGGCTTCACGCAAGTCGGTGTCGCGCTGGGTGACGTTGGTGTCGGCGGCGGCGCGCTGCTGCGCGGCCGAGGTGCCGCCGTAGCCCAGACCCGACTGCGCGCCGGCGCGCTGATCCTGCATCGCCCCGTTGAGCGTGAAGCGCGCCGTTTCGACCGCGGCCTGCGCTTGGACCACCGCCGAGCGGTTCTGCGTCGGCAGAGTCGCGTTGGTGGATTCGGCCGAACGGGCCCGGCCCTGTGCGGCCAGATAGGCGTCGTGCGCGGTGGCCTCGGTGTCGACGAGCTGTGCGTTGGCGATGGTCGCCAGCAGCTGCCCGCGGCTGACGTGCTGGCCCGGGTGGACGTAGATCTCGCCGACGTTGCCGGGTACCAGCGCGGCCAGCGTGCGCGTTTGCGGGCGCTGGATGACGCCGCTTTCGGGAAGCTTCGTTTGATAGCGGCCGTAGCTGACCGTGACGACCCGCACCGGGAGCGCGTTGCCGCGCGGCCGGGCGACGATGACGCCGACGATCACGATCGCGGCCAATCCGCCCAGCAGGATGAAGAGATTACGGCGACGGTTCACACTAACTCCCCACGTCGACGACGGAGACGGGATCGGCGACGCCGACGGCGGCGCGTAAACGCACGAGCGCGTTCAGGTAGGCGACGCGCGCGGCGACCAGGTCGTTGGCGGCCGAGAGCGCGCTCTGCTCGGCGGCGGTCGCATCGGTCAGCGAGATCAATCCGTTGCGGTACTGCAGCTGCGCGATACGCGCCGACTCGGCACCCAGCCGGTCGGCTTCGCGCGAGGTGATGAGGTTGGCGTGCGCGGTCTCGACGGCGCGAAAGTCTTGCTTCACGTCGACCGCGACGCCGGACTCGCCCGAGGCCAGCGTTGCCAGCGCCGCGTCCACCTGCGCGCGCGCCGCGCGATGCTGCGCGCGCCGCGCACCGTACTCGATGAAGGGCACGGTGAACGTCTCGGTGGCCCCGATCTGCCAGAAGCCGACCCGGTTCACCGAGACGCCGGGGACGTACCCGATGCCGGGTACGAACTGCGTCGACGTCGTCTGCGTGGTCGGGATCTCGGCGTTACCGAACGCGTAGTTCAGCTGCAGCTGCGGCAGCCGGTCGCTCTCGATCGCCTGGTCCATCAGCCGCGCCAGCGCAACTTGGGCGCGTTCGCTCGCGATGTCGGAACGCGATGCGAGAGCTTGAGCGATCAGCCCGTCGATCGGGGTCTGCGGCAGCGCCGGCTCGGGCAGATCGACCGGGAATGCGAATTGCATCGAATCCGGCGCGCCGATTCGCTGCGCGAACGATTCGCGGGCGTTCTGCTCCGCGGCGGCCGCCGAGGTGAAGGTCGCCAGGCTGCGCAGCGCGTTGACCTGCGCCCGCAGGACGTCGACCCCGGCGACGCGGCCGACGCGTTCCTGCGCCCGCGCCGCGTCGAGCAGCTCCCGCTGATACGCGCGGTCGCCGTCGGCGAGCTTGAGCGCGACGCGCTGTTGCACGACGTTGTACCAGGCCGCGGCGACGTCGGTCGCCAGCTGCTGTTCGGCGCGCCGCAGATCGAAGCGCGATGACTCGACCTGACGCTTCGCTTCCTGCGCTTGAATCTGCGCCAGCGACCCGTTGTAGAGGTTCCAGACGCCGCCGATCTGGGCGGTGTTCTGCGAGAATACCTGGGCTTGGGTCAGGCCGAACTCGCCGAACTGGCCCGGATTGGCGCCGTTGCTCTTGATGACTTGGTTCTGCAGCGAGCCGGCGACCGCGGGGAACTCCGCCGCGTGATCCTTGGCGTAGGTCGCTTCGTTCTGCGCGACGGTCGCGCGGTGCTGCAGCACCGCCGGATCGTGATCGAGCGCGTAGCGGACCGCCGCGTGCAGATCGAGCGGGGCGGCGGCACGAGCCGGGATCGCGCTGCCGGCTGCGAGCACGAAGACCGTCAGTGCGACCGCGGAACGGAGTTTAACGTGCAAGCGCAGCGCCGACGGCTCCGAAGGCTGCCAGGATGAAAAGCATCGCGCCCGCCGTCGCCCATGCGGCTGCGCGCGGGATGCGGCCGACGGCGATCATGCCGAGCGCCAGCAGCACCATCGCCCAGATGTTGAACACGTTGAGCGGCGCCAGGAAGCCCGCCAGCGTGCCGCGCGCTCCGGGTACCAGCACCGCGAGGCCGGGCATGACCGCCTGCACGGCCGCCGCATCCTCGAACGACGCCGGACCGCGGATCGCGGCGATCACACCCAGGATCAGCGAACTGAAGCCGGCGCCGATGATTCCGACCGTGATGCTCAGCGCGAAGAATTTCGCGAACGATCCGTCGCCGCGCGTGGCCGCATTGACGACCGTCATGACCAGCGCTTGAATGAGCGCCGAGAAGAGCAGAACGAGCGGGAAGAAGACCCAGGTGACGCTCGCCATCGTGCGCGTGACGGCGAGCACCGTCGCGATCTTTTCGCGCTGCTGGTCGGGCGGCAGCGCGGCGATGGCCGGGTTGGCGGCGAGCTGGGCCGGCAGCGTGTGCTCAAGCGCGTGCAGAATGGCCGGCGCGAGCAGCAGGGAGCCGGCGATTCCCAGCAGGCTCGCGACCAGGAAAGCCCACCCCCAGACCGGAGCCTGCCGCAACCGTGCGAACCCCGTGCCGGGGGCGATGACGATGTCGATGACGTTGGCGAGACCGCCGCGGCGGTCGAGCGAAGCCTGAGGAGTGCTCAAAAAACTCTCCCGGACGGGTGGAGCGAAAACGATCGACACCCAGCTTTACCGGGCGGCTGGCGGTGGTGTTTCGCTAAGCAATGCCCTGATTCCGAGTTTCCGCTCGATGACGAGGCGGGCGCGTTCCAGGTCGGCCTTCCGCATCTCGAGCACCTTGAGCCGGAGGTAGGACTGGACCAAGCGACGGGCCCGCCGGCTGTAGAGCGCGCCGTGGTCGGCGCTGGGACCAGTGGACGGGACCGGCTTCGGGAGCGGTTTGCGGTGCGGCGGAGGCGCAGGCGAAACCGCCGTCACGACAGCCGGGGTCGCGAAGCCCGAGCAGCAGAGCACCAGAAGAGCGGCGGGAACGATACTGATTTCCACGCCTCGCCTTCACGCCACGGCCGTCGCCCGTCAAGGAACCCGCATTGTCTTCCGATACCTTCGTCCTTCCCGCGCCCCCCAGCGAGCCGTACCTGCGCATCGTCCCGCTGGGCGGATGCGGCGAGATCGGCCGCAACATGACCTGCATCGAGACGAACGACGACCTCGTCGTCGTCGACTGCGGGCTGATGTTCCCCGACGAGGAGATGTTCGGGGTCGACATCGTCATCAACGACTTCACGTATCTGCGCGAGCGCGCCGACAAGTTCCGCGCTTTGCTGGTGACGCACGGACACGAAGACCACATCGGCGGGATCCCGTACCTGCTGCGGGAGTTTCCGAAAATTCCCGTCATCGGCTCGCCGCTCTCGCTGGCCCTGATCCGCGCCAAGCTCAAGGAGCACAAGCCGGGCGAGTGGGACGCGCGCGAAGTCGAGCCCGGCGACCGCGTCCGGTTCGGGGGCATCGAGACGCAGTTCATCCACATCAACCATTCGCTGGCCGGCGCCTGCGCGCTGGCGATCCGCACCCCGCTGGGCATCGTCTTCCACACCGGTGATTTCAAATTCGATCAGACGCCGATCGACGGTGACCCCGCCGACTTCGCTTCGATCGCCAAGGTCGGCGAAGAGGGAGTGCTGGTGATGCTGTCCGACTCGACGAACGCCGAGCGGCCGGGTCACACGCTCTCGGAGCGCATCGTCGGCGAGGCGTTTTCGAACATCTTCGCGCGCGCCAAGGGGCGTATCATCGTGACCTCCTTCGCATCGAACGTGCCGCGCATCCAGCAGGTGGTCGATCAGTCGAAGCGCTTCGGCCGCAAGGTGGCCTTCCTCGGCCGCTCGCTGCAGAACGTGGTGCAGTTCGCGCGCGGCCTAGGGTATCTCGATATCCCCGAAGGGCTGGTGATCCGGCTCGAAGATGTCGACGAGCGCCCGCCGGAGGAAGTCTGCGTGATGACGACCGGGTCGCAGGGCGAGCCGATGTCGGCGCTGACGCGGCTCTCCGTACGCGATCACAAGCAGTTCAAGATCGTGCCGGGCGACACGGTCGTCATCTCGGCGACGCCGATTCCGGGCAACGAGAAGTCGGTCGCCAAAACGATCAACAACCTCTACCGGCTCGGCGCGCACGTGATCCACGGTTCGAGCGGCAACGCGCACGTCAGCGGTCACGCCTCGCAAGAAGAACTGCTGCTGATGCTCAACCTCGTGCGGCCGAAGT
>PMOG01000221.1:0-4819 GCA_003161555.1 Vulcanimicrobiota bacterium
CGACCGGTTCGCCCTCGCCGACGAGCACGCTGCGGATGCGGCCCGGGCCGCGCGAACGCACCGGGTTGCGAATCCCGAGCGTTTCGACGAACGCGAGCTCGCGGTCCCCGTCGAACTCCTGGCCTTCGACCAGCGGCGGGCGCAGCAGATGCACGATCCCGACCACGTCGCTGGCGATGACCTCGTCGGGGGCCTCGATGCGCCGCTCGGGCTCGGAGGGAGCCGCTTCGGCGGCGGCGACGGCGGCAGCCGACCGGCGAACCTCGATCTCGAGGTCGCCGTCACGGATGCGCAGGCGCGCGAAACCGGCCTCGGCGAGCGCCCCGGCAAGGGCGCGCGCACGTCCCGCGATTTCCTGGTCGGTCATCAGGTTCGCGGTTCGACGCCCTCCATGCACCGCCCCCGGACCGGAGTGCACGGCGCAGGCGTCGTATCGAATGCAGCGTGCTCGTCTCGGAGCTCCGCACGGGCGGCGCGTCACCGTTCGTTCTCGTCCATCCGCACGGTTTCGCGCTGGGTGGCGCGGCCGCGGCTCTCGACGCCGCCGGGATCGTCCACCAGGCGGGCGGCTTTCCGGCCGAGGTCCCTGGTGTCGGCGCTGCCGTCTACCTGATCGAGGAAGCGCGCTTACTCTCGCTGGGGCCGCCTGCGACGGTCGAAGCCGCCCTCGCTCTGATCGGCAAGGATGCGCGGGCGACGACCGTAGTGGTTGCCGAGGCCGGCTCCTCGCAGCGCTGGCTGGCGGAGCATCCGTACGTCGGGGGCTGGCTGGTCGCGCCGCTCGATCCGTCGGCCGTCGTGGCCACCGTCCGCGCCGCCGCTGCGGCGCTCGAGGCGCGCGCCCAGGCGGACGGCGCGCGGGCCCAAAGCGACGAGCTGCTGAGGATCGGCATCGCGCTCTCGGCGGAACGCGACCTGAGCAAACTGCACCAGGCGATCGTCCGCAGCGCGCGCGAGCTCACGCAGGCCGATTCAGGTTCGCTCTACTTGCTCGAGACCGACGAGCAGGGCGCCCAAACGCTGCGGTTCGCGGTCGCGCAAACCGGCCCGCGCGATGCCGGAACCTATCTCGGCGCCGTGCTGCCGCTCTCGCCGACCTCGATCTCGGGCTACGTCGCGATCAGCGGTGAAACGCTCCGCATCGACGACGCCTACGCCATTCCCGGCGACGCGGTCTACCGCTTCAATCCCAGCTTCGACCAGGCCAACGCGTACCGCACGAAATCGGTTCTCGCCGTCCCGATGCGCAACCATCTCGACGACATCGTCGGCGTGATCATGCTGATCAACCGCAAAGCAGCGTTCGACGACGAGCTCGGTTCGCCGCAGGAAGCCGAAGCGGTCGTGCTGCCGTTCGACGAACGCGACGAGCGGGTGCTGCGGTCGCTGGCATCCCAGGCGGCGGTGGCGTTGGAAAACAAAGCCCTGCTCGATTCGATTCAGGAACTCTTCGAGCAATTCGTGCGCGCCTCGGTCATGGCGATCGAGGTGCGCGACCGCGCGACCCAGGGGCACTCGGCACGGGTCGCGGAACTGACGATCCGTCAAGCGGAAGCGGTGAACGCGGTCGCGGCGGGGACCTTCGCCGGCCTGCACTTCGATCCGGATCAGCTGCGCGAATTGCGATACGCGGCGCTGCTGCACGATTTCGGCAAAGTCGCCGTCCCCGAATACATCTTCGGGAAGGCGAAGAAACTCCCCGATGGGCGCCTGGAGACGGTGCGGCTGCGTTTTTTCCTGGCCCTCGAACAGACGCAGAGCGAAGCCGAACGGGCCGAACTGCTGGCCTTACTCGACCAAGTCGAGCGCGCCAACGAGCCGCGGATCGTCGACGAGGGCGCGGACGCGACGCTCACGGCCGCCGCCGCCCGCACCTATCGCGAGCTCGATACGCCGCAGCCGCTGCTCTCGGCGGAGGAGCTTGAGTTTCTGCGCATTCCGCGCGGCTCGCTCTCCGGCGACGAGCGCC
This sequence comes from Vulcanimicrobiota bacterium, assembly GCA_003161555.1. Taxonomy (GTDB): domain Bacteria; phylum Vulcanimicrobiota; class Vulcanimicrobiia; order Vulcanimicrobiales; family Vulcanimicrobiaceae; genus Vulcanimicrobium; species Vulcanimicrobium vanleeuwenhoeki. The sequence continues at coordinate 1,970 of PMOG01000221.1, forward strand.
GTCGCATGGAGATGCACGTAACGCAGTCGTTTGCTTTCCTGCGCGAGATCCCGTGGAAGAAGACGCCGTGGCAGAACGTCGCCGAGCTGGCCTACGGCCATCACGAACACCTCGACGGCACCGGCTACCCACGCGGGCTGCGGGGCACCGCGATCAGCCCGCAGGTTCGCATGCTCACGATCAGCGACGTCTTCGACGCGCTCACCGCCGGCGATCGCCCATACAAACCGGCGATGCCCGTCGAGCGCGCGCTCGATATCCTCAGCCGCGAGTTCGCCGAACGCGGCAAAGTCGATCGTGATTTGTTATCACTCTTCGTCGCGAAAGAGTTATATAAAAGCTCGAGGTGATTGCCGGACCGCAGCCCAGGCAAATGCGAGCCGACGGCAACGATCGAGTTCTCATTGCTAGACTCCGTAGGCGTCGACGAGGAAGCACGGCCCGCCCAGACTGCCGACGTCGCCCAGGTGAACCGTCACGTTTACGAGCTTCGTCGGCCCGAATACCGCACTTTGCAGAACTGCGAGTCCGGGACCGCCGAAGGAAGCACGCGTCGCGGTCGAGCCGTTGAAAATGATCTCATTGATCGACGCTGCAAAACACAACCGGTTCGGTTCGCCCGCCCTGACTGCACGATCCGCAAAAGCGCACTGGACGGGCTGCAAGCCTGCGGCGATAGGGCCTCTACTCGTCGAAAAAGCGACCCGAGCCATACCAGCAAGCGGAACCACCACCGCCTCATCCATTGTGCGGATCATACAACTCATCGGATAGCTCTGCGCGTCTGCCGGCGCAAGGGACGATAGCGCCGTAATCAAGGCGCCGGCGAGGATGAGGAAAAGTCGCTTCGACATAGGAGCCTCCACACGGCTAACATTTACGGTCCGCGACCAGAGTGCCTAGGGCCTGAAAACTAAACCCAGACTCAGGACGGGGACGACGACGCGTGTCTTCAGTTCGTTGCGCAGGCGGCCGAGGTCGGTGCGGAAGGCGGGGTCGGTGATCAGCGGGCCGCTGGCGGTCGTCGAGGGCGTTCCGTTGCGGACGAGTACCCCGACGTCGAAGGCGAGCGCAAAACCGCGAATCAAGCCCGTGCCGGTGCCGACACCCGCGTACACCGAGGGGTGATCGAAGTTGAGGCGCGTGCTGACCGTCCCCGTGCCGGCGGTCGGATAGACCCCGTTCCCGACCCCAATCGTCGAGGCGTCCGTCGCCGACGTACCGTCGATGCGGTCGTTGCCGAACACCAGGCCGCTGCTGAGCCGATACCGTCCGCCCGAGGGACGGAAGTCGGCGATGACCGCGACGTTGCTGAATTTCGTCGTCGCGGTGTACGGCGTCTTATCGTAGCTTATCTGCTGCGAGATGCTGCCCGCGCCGGTCGCGATGCGCGCGCTGAAATCGTAGAGGAGCGGCTTCTCGAGCGTGATCCCCGAGCCGATCGTACTGACGTGGACGCCGTACGAAATCGAGGAGAAGAGATCGGCGCGTGCAGCCGCGGGGGTCGCGGCGAGCCCACAAGCGAGCAGCGCGGCTGCCGATCGTCTCATCGTGCGCGCTCTTCGACGACGCCCGCGCGCTCCCCGGGGGGAAGCGCGTCGCGTGCCCCGGCGAAGCGCGGATCGATCTCGGCCAGCGGCACCAGCGCGAACGCACGCTCGTGCAGGCGCGGGTGCGGAATCTGCAGATCGGGCTCCTCGACCCGCCGGTCGTCGTAGGTCAGGATGTCGAGATCGAGGACGCGCGGTCCCCAGCGGTAGGTCGCGGTACGGCCGGCGCGCGTCTCGATGCCCTTGAGCGCGCTCAGCAGCGCGCGCGGCTCCAGTTCGGTATCGAGCAGCACCGCGGCGTTGACGAACGGGGCTTGTGTCGTTACGCCCCAGGGCGGGCTGCGGTAAAGTGCCGATCGCGCAACGACCCGGCCGAGCTGCGCCAGTTCCGCGACGCCGCGCAGCACGTTGCCGGCCGCGTCGCCGATATTGGACCCCAGACCGATCGCGGCCCGCGGCATCACGCTGGACGCGTGCGTCCGACGGTTACGACCGGGGTGGCGCCGGCCAGCAGCCCCGGCTTTGCGAGCGTGACCCGCGCGGCCACGACGCGCTCGTCGCGCATTGCGGCATCGAGGATCAGCTCGCCAACCCGCTCGAGCAGGCGGCACGACGCCTGCGCGACGATGCCGACGACGGCCGCGTGCAGCGCCGCGTAGTCGATCGTGTCGCGCAGATCGTCGCTGGCCCGCGCAGCTGCCGCATCGAATTCGATCACCAGTTCCACGTCGATCGGCTGGGGGACGTCCTGTTCGCCCGGATCGGCACCGTGACGTCCCCAGGCCCGGATACCGCGCAGCGCGATCGTGTCGCGCCCGGCGGCCGCGCCGGTCACGGCAGCCGTTCCGTCCACCCGTCGGGACGCCAGCCGCGCACGATCGCGTCCGCCACCCGCACGACGTCGGTCTGCTCTTCGACATCGTGCACGCGCACGATGTCGACGCCGGCCGCGACGCACAGCGCGACCGTCGCCGCGGTCCCGAATTCGCGCGCGTCGACTCCGCGCCCGGTCAGCTTGCCGATGGTCGATTTGCGCGAGGTTCCGACCAGGGTCGGGAAACCGAGCGCGACGATGCGGTCGAGCGCGCGCAAGACGGCTAGGCTGTGTTCGGGCAGCTTGCCGAAGCCGATTCCCGGATCGAGGATCACGTGCTCCGGCGGAATACCGCCGTCGACGCAGCGCCGTGCCGCGTCGGCGAGAAACGCGAGCACTTCGTCGACGACGTCGCGCTCGTAGACGGCCACCGGCTTGTTGTGCATCACCACGATCGGTGCGCCCGAGCCGGCCGCGGCGGCGATA
>PMOG01000221.1:4929-5102 GCA_003161555.1 Vulcanimicrobiota bacterium
CAGTCCGCACCGGCGGCGAGTAGGGTGAGCGCGCGCCGGGCCGCCGCATCCGCACCCGGATCACCGTCGCCCGAGAACGAATCGGGCGAGACGTTGATGATCCCCATCACGTAGGTCCGCACGCCCCAGGGCAGGCTGCGGTCACGCACCCGCAGCGCGCCGCGCGCGCCGAG
>PMOG01000025.1 GCA_003161555.1 Vulcanimicrobiota bacterium
TGCGCGACCTCGAGATCCGCGGTTCGGGCAACCTGCTGGGCGCTGCCCAATCCGGCTTCATCGGGGCGGTCGGCTTCGAGACCTACGTGCAGCTCTTGGCCGACGCGGTCGGCGAGCGCAAGGGCGGGCAGCGCAGCCGCGACGACGCGCGCGAAGCGGTCATCGACATCAAGCTCGACGCCTACATCCCCGACGACTACATCCCGCAGGTCTCGCAGAAGATCGCCATCTACCAGCAGCTCGCGGCAGCGCGGACGATTGGGGACGTCGATGAGGCGGTGGCGTCGGTCCGCGACCGCTTCGGCACCCCGCCGCCGCAGTTCGACGCCCTGGTGGAGATCACGCGGCTGCGGGTCATGGCGCTCCAGGCCGGCGTCACGCGGGTCGTCATCAACGAACAGCGGCTGACGCTCGGGGTCGGGAGCGCCTTCCGGCTGGACCCGGCTACGATCCCGAAACTGCAGTCGCTGACCAAGAACCGCTTCCGGTTCGGCGAGGGGAAAATCACGATCGACCTGCCCGCGCGCACCCCGGCGGAACAGTTGCCGACGCTGCACGCGCTGCTCGAAGCATTGTGATCGACGTTACATCTTGACTGCGGCGGACCGACCGCCTACCGTCAGAGAATGGCCGACCAGCAGCCGCTTTTCGAAGATCGCGGCGACGACGAATTGATGCCGTGCTGCGGTCATTCGCGCCGGATGCACACGCCCAAATGCCGCCATTGGACACCCGGAACGCGCCTCGACGTGCCGCATGACTGCGGCTGTCCCGGAACGCCGGAAATGCAGCAAGCCGGCGCGTCGAATGCGCCGGCTTCATCGGTAGGACGGACCTCGAAGAAGCGTTAGATCGCTTCTGAGTCGCCCAGCGTCGGGATCGAAACCAGGTCGGTGTAAAAGCCGTGTTCCTGATGGAGATTCGTGTCGACGTCGGCCGTGCGATTGCGGTCCTCGGCGGCCAGCGTCATCATCGCGCGGGCGACCTCGGCATCCCACTGCGTGCCGCGTCCCTCATCGAGGATCGTGATTGCTTCGCCGTAGGAGAAGGCGCGCCGGTACGGGCGATCGCTGACCATCGCGTGGAACGAATCGGCGACCGAGACAATACGCGTCTCGAGCGAGATGTCCTCACCGCGCAACCCATGCGGATAGCCGCGGCCATCGAAACGCTCGTGGTGGGCGATGACGATCGGGGCATACTGGGCCAGGGTCGGAATTCCGGACAGGATCTCGGCGCCCGACTCGGCGTGGCGCTTCATGATTTCCCACTCCGGTGCGGCCAGCGCGCCCTCTTTGAAGAGGATCGCGTCCGGGACGCGGATCTTGCCGACATCGTGCAAAACGCCGGCGCGGACCGTACGTTCCGTCATTGCCGGCGGCAATCCGAGGCGCTGCGCGATCCGGCGAGCCCACTCGCCGGTCGCTTGGGAATGACTACAGGTGGCATCGTCGCGAGCGCGGAGCATCGCGAGCAAACTCTGAATGGCCGCCTGGCCTGGGGCATCGCCGGTAACGGCCGGCTCATCGCTGGTGATGGCGTGAGCCCGGGCCTTGACGATCTCGAGAAAGACGACGATCGTTGCGAGGTCGCCATTGAATGTATGGGCGACCTCTTCGGCGATCGCGCAGGCCGTGTCGATCATCGCGACGACCGCGGCGGCGGGGTGCGCGTGGCGCACCATGCGCGACCAGTGAACGATCGGATCCGGGGAACCATCCAACAGCGCCTTGGCGAGCGTATGCACCAGCGTGCGGACGATCAGCGGCGAGACGGTGAGGTCGTGGTTCTTCCGCAGGCGCGTGACGATGCCATTGGCGATCTCGACGCGTTGTTCGTCAAGAGCCTCAGCGACTAGCCCGCGCGTCGAGTGCGACGCGTCGTGCGAAAGTTCGTCAAGCATGCGAAGGATCAGATCAGATCAGCCTGCGAGGACGGCGCGAAGACCGGTCTCGTGGCGCGGAAGAAGCACATCTCGTTCGATCTGTGCTATCCGGCGCACCGCATCGTGGAGGATCGTGTGGGAGACATCGCCGAGGTCGTCGACGACAGCCTGGCCGGCTGCAGCGAGCACGTCATCGACATCGGCGCACCAGTCTTGAATCCGCACGATGAAGTCGCGCAGGGGTTTCAGATCGGCGCCGTCGAGAGCGGCACGCATCAATTTGGTTGCGGAACGAACCAGGTTGAGATTATCGGTTGTGGGAGCCATCGACGTGCACGAATCGACAAACAAACGGGTCGAATCGATCGGATGGCTATCGTGTGCGAGTTGATACATGGCAGAAAAATACTCGGATTAACCGACGAGTGGGCCAAGAGCGAACATGTTTGAACTCCAAATGCGGGCGTCAAGTAACTGTGTATCAAGCCTACTCGACCGCTGACAGGAGCGCATGAGGCAGACACCCCATAAGCGACGAAATCCCTACTGCCGCAAGGATCTCCGATCAAATCGTTTTCAAAAATGCACCTTCACGAAAAGATTCCCAGGTCACGCGCGCGTCGAACGGCTTGCGCACGATTGCTTACCTGAAGCTTCGTATAGATGCTGCTCACTTGTTTCTCGACGGTCTTCCGAGATTTCCCGAGCGACAAAGCGATCGTCGACAAGGTCGAGCCGTCGGGAAGCGAGTTCAGCACCTCCAATTCAGCCTCGGTCAGTCCGATCTGCGGCCGCGCTAGGGCCGCCACTCGACAGGCGTTGTTGAGGAACCGTGCGTAGCCGCGCATGAGCGACGGCGTGCGGATTTCATCCATACCCTCGGCTGTGATGATCCCGGCGAAGCGCTGCTCCGGGTCGACCTTGCGCGTCAGGGCACGCCTTCCGCGTATCGTGTCACCGAGGATGATACAGACCGCCGCCGCGACGATACGAGCGATACGGCGTCCCCTCGCCTCGAACAGCGCTTCCTTCTGAGACCGTTCGCTGGTCATGCCGAGAGCTCGCCTGGCGAGAGCCCGCGCCTCGTCAAGTTGCCAAGTCGTCAAAGCAATCACCGCCAGTAGCGCATCGCACTGGGCCCGCTCGGTTAACGGCAGCGATTCGGACTGTCGAATCGAGATGAGGCCGGCACGCGCGATATCGAACCGGCCGGTCCAGCCGGCCGAGAGCGCTTCCGCGATGACGAAGGAGAACCGCTCCCGAAAATACTGCTCGTTCACGGGATTCGCCATCAGTCGCGCGCGGATTGAGCCGAATCGCCGCGAGTCACCGGATTCGGCGGCGGTCTCCAGCTGTACCATAAGACCGTAGTTCTCGTAGCTCGTGTCCTCGGCAATGTGCGCGCTCATCGTCATACGGCGCGCGTAAAAACGCGCTACGTCCGGATCGCCGGTCCAGTTATGCGCGATCACGTAGAGGATCGAGTACGATACGGCCGCATTTCTATGGGAGTCAATGCGTTCGTGCCACCGAGCCGACTCGAGCGCTCGCTCCTGCGCTTCCTCGATGTCCTCGCGGAAGAAGGCCGCGAATGCGGTTCGCATCAGGACGCGCCCAATGATGATCGGATTGTCGATCGCACGGCCCGCAGTCAGGGCATGCGTCGCGTAAGCCAGGCTGGCCGCATCATCGCCTTGCCGCGACGCGATGACCGAACGCAGGGATTCGAACGCAGGCGCGAGCTGATCCTCGAGATCCTCGACCCCTTCGAGCAGGCGCGCCGCCTCATCGAGCTGGTTCGTATTGATAAGCAGCGGAATGAGCAGTTCGAGGATGTAGCGTTTGGTACGAGCGTCAGAGTGCGTAGCGGCTCGGTTCATCAGCGCGATGCCGCTGGGGACATCGCCACCGAGGACGGCTTTCATCGCCCGCAGTGCAATCGGAATCGGATCGCGTATCCTCGCGGACGCCGGATAGCGCAGTAGGAGTTCGTCGATCGCTTGCCGCCGCCCGATGGCGGCGACTTCATGGAACTGCTCGAGGGTAACGCCGGGCTCCACAGCGTGGTCGTTCAGCACAGAATCGCCAGCCCGGCCGCGCGCCGGCAGCGTTCTGCGACCATCGTCAACTGCACACCCGTTGCAGCGGTCATCACACGGCCAGCTCTCTGAGCAGACGCTTGGGCGCGACCAATTCGTAACTCTCGTAGATCCAGTCGCGCAGGATGCCGAGCGGAGGAGTGGCCTCCTGTTCGAAAATTGACGTTACCCAGCCGCTCTTGCCGAGGTTGTAGCCCGTCGGCTCCGCGAAGGGAAGGGCCAGCGCGGCATCATGGCCGGCACCCAGTTTGACGGTCAGCGACAGGCGTCGGACCGGCGCGTCAGCATTCAGCATCGCGAAGATTTTCTTCGCGACTTTGAATGCGCTATCGCCCCACGGAAACTCCTCATACGCGCCGGGGAAACCGAGCGCATACGCGCGCAGTTCCTTTCCCGCCGCGGCGAGCGGGTTCGCCGCCATACCGCCTCCTTGGCTGAGTAGAGGCCCGTCCTTCGCCGTACCGTGCCCCGGGTCATCGCATTTACCCACGCGGCGCCGACGATCACCACATGTCGCCGCCGTTCCAGCGAGGGCCTCGGCCGACGTTGTGCTAGTGAGCGGCGGGTCTCTTGCGGGTATGCGGTGATGGTGACCACGGAGTCCGCCGTCGACGAGACCATCGAGTCGATCGCCGAACTGGAACGCCGGGCCCTGGCCGAGTCGACCCGCCACCAGCGCGCGATCGAGCGGCTGACCCGCGGCGTAGGGCGGCCCCGTACCCTCTACACCGTCGCGATTTTGGTCGCGGCGTGGATCGGGTTCAATGCCGCGGCCGCCGCCGCGCATCTCCACCCGCTCGATGCCCCACCGTTCGCATGGCTGAGCACCACCGCGTCAGTCGCATCGCTGCTGACCACGATCATGATCCTCGTCGCAGCCAACCGCGGCGATAGCCTTGACGAGCGACGCGACCGGCTCGCCTTGCAGATCGCACTCCTCACCGATCGCAAGACGGCCAAGATCATCGCGCTGCTCGAGGAGCTGCGCCAGGATTCGCCGGCCGTCCGCGACCGTCACGACCCAGAGGCCGCGGCGCTGTCCAAAGCGACCGATCCGCATGCCGTTACCGCTGAGCTGGAGAAGCGAACGCCTAGCGTTCACGACGCGCGGACAGGCGCGTAAGCCCGAACAAACGGAAAGGACGGGGCCCCTCGGTCCCGAACCGGGGTAGGTCGCGCGGGGGGCCCTCGTCCTCCGCCTTTTCGCGTCATCACCTCGGACGGAGAACCGATGCCCCGTACTTTTCGCGCCGTCGCTGCACTCGGCACCGTCGCGCTCTGCGTTTCGCTCGCCGCCTGCTCGACCGGAAACGGGGGCGGCGACGTCGCCGCCGTCAACGGTCAGAAGATCAGCCGCGCCGACTTCGACCGCAAGCTCGAATCCGGCGCCGCCGCTCGCCAGACGCTCACGCAGATGGTCCAGCAAGATCTGATCGACCAGTATGCGCGCGACAACAAGATCGACATCCCCCAGTCGGCCGTCGATAAAGAAGAGGCCGACATCAAGGCCAAGTATCCGGCGGGGCAGTTCGAAGCGCTGCTCAAGCAGCAGGGTCTCACCGAAGCGGACGTGCAGCAGATCCTGCGCCAGCGCCTGATCCTCGAGAAGGCCGTCGGTCCGAAGGTCAAGGTCTCCGACGCCGACGTGCGCGCGTACTTCGATAAGAATCACGCGGTCTTCGACAAGCCGGCGCAGATTCGCGCCCGTCACATCCTGGTCGCCGATCTGCCGACGGCGAAGCTCGTGCTGGCGAAGCTCAAGGCCGGCGGCAGCTGGATCTCGCTCGCGAATCTCTATTCGACCGATGCCTCGTCCAAGGCCAAAGGTGGCGAGCTGGGCTTCTTCGGCAGAGGCATGATGGTGAAGCAGTTCGAGGACGCCGCGTTCGGTGCCAAGGTCGGACAAATCGTCGGCCCGGTGAAGTCGCCCTTCGGCTACCACATCATTCAGGTCGAAGAGAAGAAACCGCCGACCAAGGCCAGCTACGCATCGGTGCAATCGCAGATCCGCACGCAGCTGACGCAGCAGCAGGAAGCACAGCAGATTCCGGTCTTCCTGCAGAACCTGCGGCAGGCCGCGCGCATCGACGTCTACGACGACCGTTATAAGGACGCGTTCCCCGCGCCGCTGCCGACGCCGGGTGCGCCGACCGCCGTCACGCCGTCCGCGGCTCCCGCACCGGCGGCGAGCAAATAGCCACGCGCGAGGCGGGAGTCCACGGGCGCCCGCCTCGCGAATGTCCGGGTGTGCTACGCATCGTCGGCCTCGGCCCGGGTGATCCGGGGCTGCTGACCCTCGGCAGCCGGGAGTCCCTGCGCGCGGTCGGCCGGGCCGCGACGGTGCTCGCACCGCCGGAGCTGGTGCGCTTTTTGGAGAGCGACGGGGTCGTCGTCGACCGTTCGCTGATCGGCGATCAAGGGCTGTTCCTGCGCGGTTCGAGTGAGGTCATCGATGCCTTCGCCGATCGCCTGGACGAGCGCGAACTCGGCCTGGGCGTGCTCGGCAATCCACTCTCCGATTTTCTCGGCTTGCCGATGCTGCTGCGCGCGCTCGAACGGCGCGGCATCGCAGCGGAGATCGTGCCGGGCATGCCGCGCGCGACGCTCTCGGCCTCGATCACGATGCCGCTGGTACCGCTGCCGCCGGGTTCGACGCATCACACCTGGGACGATCTGGTCGAGATCATGGCGCGCCTGCGGCGTTCCTGCCCGTGGGATCGCGAACAGACGCACGCGTCGCTCGTGCGTTACTTGATCGAAGAGACCTACGAAGTCGTCGAGGCGATCGAAGCGCGCAACGATGCGGAACTGTGCGAGGAACTCGGCGACCTGCTGTTTCAGATCGTCTTTCACGCGCAGCTCGCGACCGAGCGCGGCAAGTTCTCGATCGCCGATGTGATCGACGCGCTGTCCGACAAAATGATTCGCCGCCACCCGCACGTGTTCGGAGACGTCGCGGTTGCAAACGTCGAGCAGGTGTGGGCGAACTGGGAGCAGCTCAAGTCGCTCGAGGCGACCGGGCAGTCGCGCAGCTCGAAGCTCGACGGGATCCCGGTGCACCTGGGCGCGCTGCAGCGCGGACAGAAAATGCAGGAGAAGGCGGCCCGGGTCGGCTTCGACTGGACCGATGCGCGCGACATCACCGAGAAACTGTCGGAAGAACTGCGCGAGCTCGCCGAAGCGCGGATTCGGGCCGGTGACTTGAAGCCCGAGGATCCCCACGTGCGCGAGGAACTCGGCGACGTGATCTTCACCGTCGTCAACCTGGCCCGCCGGCTGGGCGTCGATGCCGAAGGCGCGATGCGCGACGCCAACGCCAAGTTCGACCGGCGGTTCCGCTACATGGAAGCGTTTGCGGTCGCGCAGGGGCGGCAGCTCAACGACATGTCGCTCGACGAACTCGAGAACTTATGGCAGCAAGCGAAGACCGCCGCGTAACGGACCGCCGCACCGGAAATCGCCGCGGCGAGGTCCTGATCCGCGTGCGCATGAGCGCGCACGACGCCCACTACGGCGGCGACCTGGTCGACGGAGCGCGGATTCTGGCCCTCTTCGGCGACGTCGCGACCGAGCTGCTGATCCGGCTCGACGGCGACGAGGGGCTGTTCGTGGCCTACGAGCTGGTGGAATTCACGGCACCGGTGCACGCCGGAGACTACATCGAAGCGCGCGGACGGATCACGCGCGTCGGCAACCGCTCGCGGCAGATGGAATTCACGGCCCACAAGGTCATCGCCGCGCGGCCGGACCGCTCGCGGTCGGCCGCCGAAGCGCTGGATCCGCCGATCCTGGCGGTTCGCGCAGTTGGGACCTGCGTCACGCCCGCGAAGCTCGGGTCGAGTTGAAGGGGGATTGAGCGGTCGATGGCACAGTAGGGGCTGTAGCCTGCTCGCTTACTGGAGGTTTTTCGTGGCTCAGGACCCCTCGCAGTCCTCTTTCGGTCTGCAACCCAATGTTGCAGCCGGCATCGCCTCGTTTTTCGGCGTGATCGGCGGTCTGGTGATCTTGCTCGGCAAACCGCCGCAGGCGTGGGTGCGATTCGTCGCCGTACAGTCGATCGTGCTGTTCGTCGCCTACATCATTCTCGAGATCGCGCTCGGCGTGATCGGCGCAATGGCCGCACTCGTCCCGGGCTTGCGGTTCGCTTTGTGGGGCGTCATCGGCATCGTGAACATGCTGCTCGGATTGGCGGTGTTCATCGCATGGATTATCGTCACGGTCAAAGCCTTCCAGGGCAGCGCGTATCGTCTGCCGGTCATTGCCGCATACGCCGACAAGTTCTCGGCCGCATCGGCGACGCTCTAACGGCTCACAGACCGACGCTCGCGAGCAGCGCTCCGTCGGCCAGACTGCGCAACTTCGCGTAGGCGATCTCGCGCGGCATCGGCGCCATGCCGCAGTTCGTCGAACAGACGATCCGCTCGTCCGGCAGATACTGCCGCGCGAGCGCGATCGTCGCGGCGACGTCATCGGGCGTCTCGACGGCATTGGTCGCTACGTCGATGACGCCGATGGCGACCGTCTTGTCGCCGGCGAGTCCCAGCACGTCGGGCGGGACACGCGAGCCGGCCAATTCGATCGAGATCTCGTCGACGCACGAGCGCGCCAGTGCCGGGAGAACCAGCGCGTACTGGTCCCAGCGCTCGCCGAGATTGTTCTTCCACTCCACGTTGGCGGGAATCCCATAGCCGTAACAGACGTGCACGGCCTTCGTACACTCGGCGCCCCCGAACGCCAACTCGAGCGCGTCGATACCCCAGGCCTCGATTTCGTCGAAGTACACGTTGAAGGCCGGCTCGTCGAGCTGCACGACGTC
>PMOG01000078.1 GCA_003161555.1 Vulcanimicrobiota bacterium
GCGTCATCGATCCGGTCGCGCAGCGCCGTCGCGCCGAGTCCGGCATAGACGACCGAATGAATGGCGCCGATCCGGGCGCAGGCCAGCATCGCGACGATGCCCTCCACCGTCAGCGGCATGTAGATGACGATCCGGTCACCGGGGCGGACGCCGTCGGCGCGCAGGGCATTGGCAAGCCGGCTGACGCGCGCGAGCAATTCGGCGTAATCGACGCGTTCTTCGGTACCGTTCTCGCAGACGTAATCGTACGCCGTTGCGTTCGGATGCGAGGCCGCATGCCGGTCGAGGCAGGAGACGGTCGCGTTGAGCCGGCCGTCTTCGAACCACTGCGGCGCTTCGAGCGTGCCGCGGAAGACCGTGCGCGGCTCGGTCTCCCACGCGATGTTGCGCGCGCGTTCGCGCCAGAAGCCTTCCGGATCGCGCAGCGACGCCGCGACGAACGCATCTTGATCGGGGCTCGGAAACCAGCGCTCGACGCCCGGCGGCGGCGGGATCACCTCGCCGGTCGAAAGCAAACCTTCGATGTACTGATTCATCGGCTCACTCGCGAATGTAGTCGTGCTGATCGATCACCGCGCCGGAGGGTCCCCCGCTGAGGTGATAGGTCGCGAGGTACGATCCGCGTGACGAGGTCAGTTCGGCCTCGACCGTCGCGCCGCCGGCGTCCGCGTGCGTCGTGCGCAGCGAGACGATGCGGGTGCCCCGGTCGATGAAGCCTTCTTCCAGCAGCCGCACGTTGGGGTCACCCGGCGCGGCCCCGAACGCAGCATAAGCGCCGCTTTCGTTGCCGGCGATCAACGCATCGAGATAGCGCCGCACGGTCGACTCGGCCTGTGCTGCGAATGGATGCACCGGCGCGGGAGGCTCGGCGCTCCGCACGACGACCGCGAGCGTCGGGGTCGGTTTCGCGACCGCGACGGGCGGAAATGTGGGCGCTCGCGGGATGGCTGTCGGCTTCGGCGATGCGCTGGGCTTGGGCGACGGTTTTGGGGTCGGTGTTGCCGACGGCTTCGGCGTCGCCGACGCGGCCGCGGTCGGCGTCGGGGACGTGTTCGCGCTTGCGCTCGGATTTGGAGAGGGGCTCGGCGAAGGGGACGGCGACGGCTTGGCGTGCGACACGATCGTCGCCATCGCTACCGGGCCGCGCGTCGCGTGCACGATCGGCGTCACGACCGGCAAACCGCCGGCGGGAGTCGAATAATTCGTCGGCCCGTTCGTGCGCTGCAGCGCCGAGAGAAACGCGCCGATGCCGAGGCCGGCGACGACCACACCAATGCCCAGCGCGATCGTCGGAAGGACGCCGGGCCCGCGCGACGCGCGTCGCGGCGGCGGTGCAGAGCGTCGGCGGCGAGGGGGCTCGGACATCGATGGGCGAGTTCCGCGCTCCAACCGGGAGGCCCCCTCCCATTGCGGGAATGAGCAGCGTCGGTATGCTCCGGGTCGCTATCCCGATCGACGTTTCCGCGGTCGCTCGCACGGCCTCCGCCGCCTTTGCGCTGGCGACGCCGCTGCGTGTCGGCGACGTGCTGCGCGAAGCAGTGCATGAGGCGCTCGGTCCGCGCGCACCGCAAGACAAGCGCGACCGCGCCGTACGCTCAACCCTCGCCGGCCTGCGCGACGGCTCCTTCATCGTCGAGATCGACGGCAAGCGCTACGCCGACCCGGACGAGATCGTCGTCTGCTCCGGCACCGCAACCCTGCGCTTCTTCCTCCGCCGCGCGCTTCGCGCTGCGTGAACGGCGGCGACGACAGCGAGCGTCTTCCCTCCCCTATCGGCCAACTCGTCGATCTCGCGCTGCGCGCGTACCGCGAGCACATCGGCCTCTACCTGCTCCTCGCCGCAGCCGGATTCGTTATCGCGACGATCGTCGAGTTCGCGATTCCCGCGCACGTCGAGGAGACCGTACACGAACAGATCCTTGAACTGGTGTCCGTCCTTTGCTACGCGTTCGTCGTGACCGCGGTCGCGCTCGGCGTCGGAACGCAGGTCGCCGGCGAACATTTGACGCCGCGAACCCTGCTGCGCGGGGCGCTGTATCGCTGGCCGGGTGTCGTCGGGGCGTCGCTGCTCGCGCAAATTCTGGCCGACTTCGTCCTTCCGGCCGGCGGCTTCGGACGGCTGGAGGATCCGGGCTATCTCGTTTTGGCGCCGGTCGCGTGGCTGCTCTTGGGCGCGCTCGGCTTGGCCGGCCCGCTGGCGGCGCTGAGCGCCGAACTCCCGCTGGTCGCGGCGTTTACCGGGTTCGGTCGCGCGCTGCTGCTCTCGCTGCGCTTCGCCAATATCGTGCGGCTGGCGGTACTCAGCTTCGCCACCGTGGTGCCGATCATGCTCGAAAGCATGCTGATCGACGAACTGCGCCGGCGCGGCGTCGCACACGTCTTCTACCTGGCCGAATCTCCGATCGACTCATTGATAGTCGGCCCGCTGGCCGCGATTCAGAGCATCTTCGCGCTCGACTTCGCGCGCCGCGTCGGGAAAATCCAGACCCCTCGGCGCTAGGCCGCCGCGCTCACTTCTGGGCGTACAGCTGGCCGCGCCGGGTCAGCACGAGTTCCGCATAGAGCGCGTTGGGCCAGGCGAAGTCTTCACGCGTGTACGTCTCGGGCCGGTCGGCGTTGAACGACTCGTGCAGGCGATGGTCGCCGACGTCGGAGGCCGCGATCCAGCCGAAGACCTGATCGACTTCCTTGTCGTCGGTCGCGGTGAGCGCCTGGACGCAAAGCGCCAGCGGCCAAACGTAGCCGCGCGGCGTGTGCGGGCTGCCGATGCCCTGGGCGTATTTGCCGGCGTAGAAATACGGGTTGCGCCCGGAGAGCGCGAAGCGCCGGGTGGCCAGGTAGAGCGAGTTGTCCTTGGGCAAGTATCCGAAGTACGGAATCGACAGCAGCGACGGGACGTTGGCGTCATCCATCACGTTGGCGTGGCCCATACCGTCCACTTCGTAGGCGTAGATGCGGCCGAACGGCGCCAGTTCGAGCGTGCCGAACTGCTCGATTCCGCGCTGGATCTCGACCGCGAGTCCCCACGCGTTGACGGACATCTTCTGGTCGTGCCAGACGTCGCGTGCCAGCGATGACAGATCGCGCATGACGACCGCCGCGAACATGTTGTCGGGGATGTTGTAATGGTAGCGCACCGGATCGTCGGAAGGACGGAACCCGGTCCAGACCATGCCCGTATAGCGCACCGCGCTGCCGCGTCCGCCGTTGGCCAGCTGCGGATGGCGGTAACCGGAGCGGGTCGGATGGTGCTGTTCGTTGCGCAGCGTCGCCAAGACCCGGTCGAATGCGCGCCGCAGGGTCGGCGTGAAGATGCTCCGGTCGCCGGTTTGCCGGTAGTAGTCCGAGGCGAACCAGATCGGGTAGAGGAGGGAGTCAACCTCGAATTTCCGCTCGACGACCCGGTAATTCCGCGAGAACGCGTTGGCGTAGGGATCGA
>PMOG01000092.1 GCA_003161555.1 Vulcanimicrobiota bacterium
CGACCGCGGTCTCCGACTCCGCGGCCTCGAGCGCGCGGCTCACGGAGGCGACGATCCGCAGCCAAGGGCAGGATCAGGTCGTCAATCTGCTTGACCAATTGCCGGGCCTCGAGGTCCTGCGCGTCGGCGGCGGCTCGAACGAACCGGGTGCGAACTCGTCGATCTCCATCCGCGGCGCGCAACCGTATGAATCGCAGATTCTCATCGACGGCCATCCGGTCAACACGATCGGCAACGGTGCCTACGGCTTCAACACGACCTTCATCAACTCGATCCTGCTCAGCGGCATCGAGGTGGGCAAGGGTCCCGGCAACATGCCGAACACCGTCACGGATGCCGTCGGCGGTACGGTGAACTTCCAGACCGCGCCGATAACCGCGAAGCCGACCGGCGAGCTGATGACCCAGTACGACTCGTTCAACGGTTGGACGTACGGTCTGCGTTTCTCCGACACGATCGGGAAGCTCGGCTTCCTCGTCGGCGTGGCGCGCGAAACGACGCCCGGATACATGGCGCCGCAGGACATCTTCGGTTTTGGCCGCGCGAGCTTCTTTTCTCCCTATACCTCCCCCACGTATCCCCTCACGGGCAACAATCAGGTCTACACTCCCGGGACGAGCTACATGGGCGTGCTGAACTTCAACTACCTCGCGACCTCGGACTTTGATAACCACTCGGCACTCTTCAAGCTCGCGTACAACTTCTCGCCGGTCACGTCGATCCAACTCAGCACCTACTCGACGCAGACGTGGCTCGACGAGACCGGCAACAATGACGGCAACATCTACGCGACCATCGTGCCGTGCATCAGCACCTATCCGGCCGCTCCGACCTGCTCGACGGGGCCTGGCGTCGCCAACTACAACCAGAACTGGACGAACCAAACGTTCGCCGGATTAATTGGCAAAAAGGTGCCGATCAATCTCTACGCCGGGTATCCCGACACGTACGAGACGGACAGCGAGCCGATCTCGACGGCGGATCTTCGCACGGTGATCGGGCCGGGCACGTTCCTCGCGCGCTACTATGCCGGCAGCCTCACGCGCGACATCATCCAGAATAACGATTACTCCGCGATCGGCCCGTGTTTCACGCCGGCTTGCGCTTGGGTAGGCAACATCCCCGGTTCCGCAACGGATCCCAACGCGCTCGACAACGGCTACAGCGGCGAGGCGTACTTCGAGAAGACGAGGGACATTCTCCACGGCTTGGACGCGCAGTACACCATCCCGTTCGGCGACAACGACTATGTGACGCTCGGCTTCGACAACCACAGCGACGCCTACAATTACCAGGAGGTGTACGCCAACGGTTGGTATCCGCCGTGCGTGACGCAGAGCTGCGCCTATGCGCTTTTCGCGCCGTCGCCGCAATACCTCAAGGTCAATAGCACGACGGAAAGTCTGCGCGGCAGCTTCCTGCTCACACCGCAGCTGCAGTTGGAGCTCGGCGCCTACGCCTCGAACACGACCTATGTGGGCTCGCGCTTCGACCCCCGCGGCGGTCTGACGTGGAGGCCCACCTCCAACCTCAGCTTCCGTGCCTCCGCGGGCAGCGCGTACGTGGAGCCCTACGAAGGGCTGATCAACGCCACCGGTTACGTGTCCAGACATGTGTACTACCCGGTCTCGCAGTTCAGTGCGGAAACGTCGATGGGCTATGACGTCGGCGCCGATTACAAGTACGCCCGCGACAGCATCGTCTCGGCGGACTACTATTCGACGAATATCTTCAATCGCTACGCGACCGTAGATGTCACTTCGAGCGGCACCTATAGCGGATCTGCGTACACGTCGGAGGTCATTCCCACCTCGCAGGGGCAGTCATTGAACCAGGGCTTCGAGCTCTCGCTGCTCCACCAGCCGAAGGTCGGCTTCGGGTACCACGCGGTGGTCGACTTGCTGCGCGATTACTTTTACGGTCAGACGAAAGTTGCGCTGAACAACTTCGGCGGCGTGTTCCTCGGACCGTTGCCGAATAACGGCGTGCAACTGCCGGGATATCCGTACAGCAAGATGCGCGGCGATCTGTCGTACCAGTTCGCCGACGGCAAGAACATCCGCCTCAGCGCGACGACCTTTGGTGCGAACAACTCGTTCGGTCAGCCGGGTTTCACGCTGGTCGACGGGGCGATCAAGGTGCCGATCAAGTCGTTGTTCGACGTGATCCTGGGTGCAACGAACATCCTCAACAAGGACAACTTTGCGACCGGCGGCCTCTACTTCGGAGGCTACACGTACCAGGCTCTCGGCGGCGGCATTGGACCGACGAACTGGCAGTACGCGACACCGCAGACCGTCTATCTGCAGCTGAGAAAAACACTCTGATGGTAGCGCAGAGTCGTATCCAACCGAGAATTGACCGCTCGGGGTTGTTGTACGTCGGCGAGGTTCCGCGACAAGAAAAAAGCCTGATACCTCAGGCGTGAAATGGAGCGGGCGGCGGGAATCGAACCCGCGACTCTTGCTTGGAAGGCAAGGGCATTACCATTATGCAACGCCCGCGCTCGAGAAAAGACAACTGGTGGGCAGGGCAGGATTTGAACCTGCGTATCGCTTTCGCGAGCCGAATTTACAGTCCGGTGCCATTAACCACTCGACCACCTGCCCACGGTGGTGGATTCACGTTCCGTGAACGTTTCGTGAATCCGTCGCGTTCGGGCTGCGCCCGAGCCGCGTGGCGTTCGGGAAAGTCCCCGGCACCACGTGACCCGCTCAGATACGCGGATATCGGAATACGTTCCTACCCCAAAGCGAGGGTTTGTCCGCGAGGCCAGGCAACATGCCGCCGACGCCGACGTTCCCTAGCGGTCGATGGGACCGGTTTTGTAAACCGGCTGCGAAAGCACACCGTGGGTTCGAATCCCACCGTCGGCTCCATGCAACTTCGCCGCGCGCGGCCGCGTCGAAACCGTATGTGAGCGAACCTCTTCAGGTGCACCCGTCATGGGATCGTCACGGCGGTTTGGCGCTGATCTGCGAGAAGTGCCTGAACGTGCGCTTTCCGGAAGATTTCCCGGAACACGCCGGCGATGAACGGCTCAAACTGCGCGAGTGGCTCAAGGAGCGTCTCAAGCGCGAAGGCCACTGGGGGCTGATCCGGGCCGTGGGCAGCACCTGCCTCGACGTCTGCGCCAAAGGCGGGGTCACCGTGTTCCTCGACCCGGTCGGGGCCGGCGGCGAGCAGCAGTGCCTGGTCTTCGATCCGCTCGAAGACCGCGAACTGATCTACGAAACGATCGTGCGCACGCTCGCGCCGGCCGCAATGGAAAAGACCCCGCAATAGGCGGGGTCCTTCCCGGTTTCCGTCGAGCTCCTCGAAGGCGTCGGCTGACGGATCAGCTACGCGCCCCTAGGCCCTTTCAAGGCAGCTCGATCTCGGCGAGATTCTTCTCGATCTTGCGTTTCACGCGCTGCAGCGCGTTATCGATCGACTTGACGTGCCGGTTGAGGTCGCGTGCCATTTCCTGGTACGACTTCCCTTCGAGATACGACAGGAGCACCTGCGACTCGAGGTCCGACAAATTCTCTTGG
Organism: Vulcanimicrobiota bacterium; assembly: GCA_003161555.1. Lineage (GTDB taxonomy): Bacteria > Vulcanimicrobiota > Vulcanimicrobiia > Vulcanimicrobiales > Vulcanimicrobiaceae > Vulcanimicrobium > Vulcanimicrobium vanleeuwenhoeki. The sequence goes on from PMOG01000092.1 coordinate 3,534, forward strand.
ATCCGTGCCTTGATGTCCTCGGAGACTTCCTGGTTGATCACGAGTTCTTCGGGATCGGAGGTCTTCTGCGAGGGCATGACGTCGAGCAGCGTCCGTTCGCTGTCTTCGTCGTAGATCGGTTTGTTGAGCGAGATGTATTGGTTGAGGGGGATGTGCTTTTGCCGGGTCGCCGTCTTGATCGCGGTGATGATCTGACGGGTGATGCAGAGCTC
>PMOG01000165.1 GCA_003161555.1 Vulcanimicrobiota bacterium
GGCGGCGGCACCGGGCTTTCCACGATGCTGCGCGGGCTCAAGAAGTACACGACCAACCTGACCGCGGTCGTCACCGTCAACGACGACGGCGGATCCTCAGGCCGGCTGCAAAAAGAATTGGGGGTGTTGCCGCCGGGCGACATCCGCAACTGTTTGGTCGCGCTAGCCGACGACGAAGCGCTGGTGACGTCACTCTTCCGCTACCGTTTCCGCGAAGCCGGGGGCGAAGCCGAAGGCCTGGGGGGCCATTCGTTCGGCAATCTCTTCCTGGCCGCGATGACCGGTGTGACCGGCAATTTCGACGAGGCGATCAAGGTCTCGAGCCGGGTGCTCAACATCAAGGGGCGCGTCTTGCCGTCGACTCTGGCCGTCGCGCGCCTCTGCGCGCGCCTCACCGACGGCCGCGTCGTCGAAGGCGAGTCGAACATTCCGCTCGCGCGCGGCACGATCGAGCGCGTGTTCCTCGATCCGCCGTTCGCCGCGCCGCTCGACGAAGTGATCACCGCGATCCGCCAGGCCGATGCGATCGTTCTCGGTCCCGGTTCGCTCTACACGTCGATCATGCCGAACCTGCTCGTCGACCGGGTCGCCCGCGAAATCGAAGCCGCGAGCGCGATCAAGATTTACGTCTGCAACATCATGACCCAGCCCGGCGAAACGGACGGCTACACCGCGTCGGCCCACGTTCGCGCGCTGCACGACGGCTCCGACGCCAGGCTGTGCGACGTCGTGATCGTCAACGACGAGCTGCCGCGCAAACTTCGCGACGTCTACGCCGAAGAAGGCCAGCTGCCGGTCGAACTCGACGAAGACGCGCTGCACGCATTGGGCGCCAAGGTCGTGCACGCCAACGTCATCAGCGAGACCGACACCGTGCGCCACGATCCCGACCGGCTCGCCCAGGTCGTGCTCGGAATCGTCAACGGAGCCGTCGCCGAACGGGCCTCGTACGTGAAGTTCCGTGCCGGCACCACCACGCCCGCCGCCACATGATCTCAGCCGAGGGGCCAGCACTCGCCTTGGCGCAGTGGGTCGCCGCGATTCCATCCATTCGCTGCAGCGCTGCGATCGTCACGCCGTGGACGCACCGGGACGCCGTAACCGTTCCCGCGACGCCGACGTCGCATTTCGACCGCGCCTCGTTCACGACGTTCGGCGAGCACCCACCGCTCGTGGCGCGCGGGCCGCACGGGTACGTCTACGTCCTGGAATCGGTCCCGGCCGAGCACGCGGTGACGCTTCACGCCGGCAGCGAGCCGGACGAGTCTGCTTTCAGCGCGGTTGTCGGTGAGGCCGGCGAGACGCCCGGCGTCCTCGCAACGCTCCCGGCGGCACCGAGGACGGCCGAAGGTTTAGGTCTGGGAAGCCTGCGTAGCGCCGTCGAGCGCGTGCTCGGACCCGCCCGCGCGCAGCGCACGTCGTGCGGCACGGACGTCGTTCGCTACATTCCGCGCAACCCGGTGATGTCGGAAAGCGAAATGTGGTTCGTCTATCGGAACGGACGCGTCGTTGCGTTCGCGCGCTACGAAGCGGTGTAGCGGCCCGACGCGGCGCTGAGCAGACGTGCTACGCGTGCTGCGGCCGCGCGCAGGTTCGCAGCCGTTTCGCGTATCGCGACCTCGAAGGGCATCGGGCCTGGGGCGATCGGCACGCAGGACACACCGTGCGCGCGCAGCTCGCGCTCGGCGTCGAGATCCACGCTTCCGCCAAAGGCCACCACCGGAACGCCGGCTCGCGCTGCGAACTCGGCCACACCGACGACGACCTTTCCGTGCAGCGTCTGGGCGTCGATGCGGCCTTCGCCGGTAAAGCACCAATCGGCGCCATTCAGCGCCTCGGCCAGACCGCGCACTTCGGCGACCAGCGTAACGCCGCGCTCGAGCCTCGCGCCGCACGCGCTCGCCAGGGCCCATCCCAAACCGCCGGCGGCACCGGCACCCGGGAGGTCCCGAAGATCGTTCCCGGTCGCCACCTGCATCGCGTCGGCGAGGCGGCCGAGCACGCGCTCGAGGAAGGCAACGTCATCGGGCCGGGCGCCCTTCTGGGGACCGTAGATCGCGGCCGCGCCTGTCGGTCCCAAGAGCGGGTTGTCGACGTCGCACGCGACGGCCAGATCGACCTCGCGCAGGCGCGTGTCGAGTCCGGCCAGATCGATGCGGGCGACGGTCGCCAGCGCCACCGGCGTCGCGTCGAGCGGCGTCCCGGCCGCGTCGTAAAAGCGCGCCCCCAGCGCCGCCAGCGCGCCGGCGCCGCCGTCGGTCGTCGCGCTGCCCCCGATGCCGATTACGATGCGTCGCGCCCCGTGGTCGAGCGCGTCGCGCACCAGCGCGCCCGTGCCCTCGGTCGACGCTCGCAGCGGCTCGCGGGCGGGGTCGACGCCGAGCCCCGAGGCAGCAGCCATCTCGATGATCGCGGTGTCGCCGTCGCGCGCATACTCGGCCTGCACTGGCTGTCCCTGCGGTCCCGGGACGACCACGCGAACCGCTGCGGCTCCGCCGGCAACGAAGGCGGCGACGGTCCCGTCACCCCCGTCGGCCATCGGCACCAGCTCGCAGTGCGCGCCGGGGACAACGTCGTGCACGCCGGCCGCTAGGGCCGCGGCCACGCCGGCGGCGTCGAGGCTGCCCTTGAACTTGTCCGGCGCGATGACGACGCGCAACTACTGTTTCGTAAGCGGGATATCGATCGGGATCGTTTGCCCCGCAGAGATCGAGCCCGACGCGTACGGGAGCGCGCCGACCTGGTAGCCCTGCGGCGCCGAAGCAATCAGACTGTACGACCCGAGCGGGATATTGAGGATCTTGTACGAGCCGTCGCTGCCCGTGGCGGCGGTCAAGATCGTATCGACCGTGACCACGACCCCCGCGACCGGCTGGTTCGTGCTGCTGTCGAAAGCGCGCCCGGTGATCGTACCGTAGTTCTGCGCGGGCGGAATGAGCGGGCCGCCGCAGGCGGCGAGACACGCGGCAAACATGGCCGCGAAAACGAAACGGGCGCGCGATGTGCTCACGCGGCCGCGGTTCCGCTAGGCGACGACGACGCCCTCTTCTTCGTCCTGGCGGTCGAGATTGGCGCTCTTCTCTTCGAGCAGCCAGCCGTTGGCGTCGTCGCGCCGGTCGGCAGGGACGCGCGCCTTGATCCAGGCCAGAATCTCGTCGTCGTTGTGCGCATTCTCGAGCGCGGCATCGAAAACGCGCGCGGTGATTCCCCACCGGTCGAATACGCCGCGGTCCATCGGACAGGGGTAGATGTAGTCGAAGATCGTACCGTTGCGCGCGGCGCGGGCCTTGTCGAAAACCCGGGCCAGCCAGAGGTAACCGTCGAGCGCTTCGCGCCCCGGACGCGGAAATTCACCGTTACGGAAATCGGTCGCCATGTCTCCCTCGGAAATGCACGGGCGTAACACTTCCTCTGACGCAGGCAGCGCCCCGAAAGTTGCGGAACGCGAACGGGTCATGGCGATCACCGAACCACGCCCCGCCGCCGGGCTGACGTACTATCGCAACGCGCTCGAGGCCGTCGGCCACACGCCGCTGGTACAGCTGAATCGCGTCATCGACGGCGCGCCGTGTCTGGTGCTGGCCAAGGTCGAGTACGTCAACCCGGGCGGCTCGGTGAAGGACCGCCCGGCAGTTGCCATGATCGAAGACGCCGAGCGCCGCGGGATCCTCAAAGCCGGCGCCACCATCATCGAAGCCACCTCCGGCAACACCGGTACCGGCCTGGCGATGGCGGCCGCGATTCGCGGGTACCGCTGCATTCTGGTCATGCCCGACAAGATGTCGAAAGAAAAGATCGACCTGCTCAAGGCCTACGGGGCCGAGGTCGTGGTGACGCCGACGAACGTGCCCAACGACTCGCCGGAGTCGTACTATGGGGTCGCTAACCGTCTCACGGCCGAGATCCCGGGCGCGATTCAACCCGACCAGTGGCACAATGCGCAAAACCCCGGCGCGCACTACGCGACGACCGGGCCCGAGATCTGGGAGCAGACCGCGGGGACGATCACGCACTTCGTCAGCGGCATGGGCACCGGCGGCACGATCTCCGGGACCGCGCGCTATCTCAAGGAAAAGAATCCGCAGATCGTGGTGGTCGGCGCCGACCCCGAGGGCTCGATCTACAGCGGCGACACACCCAAATCGTACAAGGTCGAGGGCATCGGCATGAGTTATCTGCCGCAGACCGTCGACATGCGCGTGATCGACAAGATCCTGCGCATCACCGACAAGGAGAGCTTCCTCATGGCGCGCCGCATTACGCGCGAGGAGGGTCTTTTGGTGGGCGGATCGTCCGGTACCGCGGTCGCGGCCGCGATCCGCATCGCGAAGGATCTGCCGCCGGAGGCGATCATGGTCGTGATGATGCCCGACTCCGGGCGCGGCTACATGTCGAAGATCTTCAACGACGAGTGGATGCACGCGAACGGCTTCCTCGAAGATGACCGGCGCAAGGACACCGTCGGCGACGTGCTGCGCACGAAGGAACCGTTGCCGCCGATGATCACCGTGACC
>PMOG01000122.1 GCA_003161555.1 Vulcanimicrobiota bacterium
ATCGTGTAGAGCGTGATCGGTTCGCCGTCCGGGATCTGTTCGGCCAGCTCGACTTTGTACGGGTTGCCGCGGAAGGCCGCGACCGCCTCGTCGCGTGTCACCCGGCGCCCCGTCATCGGATAGTCGGCGCGAACGATCTCATGCATACGAGCCTCGAGTTTTTCGAGGTCCTCGGGCGTAAACGGCAGGCTCCGATCAAAGTCGTAATAGAACCCGTTTTCGATCGCCGGGCCGATGGTCGGCTTGGCGTCCGGAAACAGGTCCTGCACGGCATACGCCAGCACGTGCGCCGCAGTATGTCGGAGATGCGCGATGTCGGCCACGCGGTTCGTTTCGACACCCTGCCGCGGCGCGCCTCACCGGCGAATTCGGCGTGACGAAATCATCCAGGCCCGGTATGCTGGATGGATGGTAACGGAACCAGCGGCCGTCGACGTCCATCCGGAGCGGCACATGGGCGGTTCGCACACGATACGCGACCTGATCCTCGGGATCGCCGACGGCCTCACGGTGCCGTTCGCCCTCGCGGCGGGAGTCTCCGGAGCGGTCGCGGGCAGCGGTTTGGTCGTCACGGCCGGCCTGGCCGAGATCGTCGCGGGCGCGATCTCGATGGGGCTCGGCGGCTATCTCGCGGCGCGCACCGAAGCGCAGCACTACACCCGCGAATACGCGCGCGAAGTCCGCGAGACCCAGCAGATCCCCGACGAAGAGCGCGCCGAAGTTGCGGAGATTTTGGCCCGCTACGGCGTGCGCGAGCCGGTGCTCACGACGGTCGTCGACGAGATTGCGCGTGACCAGCACGCCTGGGTCGACTTCATGATGCGCAACGAGTTGGGCTTAGAGCGACCCGATATCAATGCAGCGCCGCGCAGCGCGGTGCTGGTCGGCGGCGGCTATGCGCTCGGCGGCATCTTCCCGCTGGCTGCCTATGTGTTCGTTCCGGATGCGCACGAAGCGCTGTTGTGGTCGTGTGCGTTTACGTCGGTGGCACTGATCGGCTTTGGCGCATTGCGTGCCCGTTACCTGAGGACGCCGATCGTGCTGGGTTCGGTGACGACCTGGTTCATCGGCGCGCTCGCCGCCGGCGCCGCCTACGGGCTTGCGCGGCTCGTATCACACGGCATGAGCTAGGCGGCGAGTCCGCGTGAAAATCTCCGAGCGCATCGGTACGCCAGCGTACCATGCGTGCGACCTTAGTCTGATACGATTCATCGATGGTGGAGGGAACGGGTGGCCTGTACGGGCGCGCTTTTCTCGAGGCGTTCCTCGGCAGCGGTCGACTCTCGCGCTGGGACAGCAGTAAACCTGACCGCATAGACGTAGTGCGCTTCAGATGCGGCTGTACGGCGCAGCCCGAGACGGCCAAACTCTTCCGGCTCGTCCCTTGCGAACGGCACGGCCATCTGACGCACGAGGTGCGCCCAGTTGTCGGCGTATGAAAAACCCGCCGACTGATGCCGGCGGCCTGGTCGAAAATGGGCACGGTAAGGATCGAACTTACGACCTCTACAGTGTCAATGTAGCGCTCTCCCACTGAGCTACGCGCCCGTCAACGCGGAAGTGTATCGGATGCGCGGGGCGCCGTCAAACCCCTCCCGGCGCGCAACCAACCAGGCCCGCCAGGTGGTCATGGCGGTGCCGTGCACGCTCACACCTGGTTTCTTTTCCTTGCTGCCACGGTCGCGATCTGCCTCGCTCCGGGCCCGGATATGCTCTTCGTCGTCGCCTCTGCTGCGCGCGGCGGAGCTCGCACGGGACTCGATGCGGTGGGCGGGATCACGACCGCGATGACCCTGCACGTGACCGCGGCGGCGCTGGGGCTCTCGGCGCTCTTCGCCGCGTCGGCGACGGCGTTCAACGTACTGCGCGTCGTCGGGGCAGTCTATTTGGTGTGGCTGGGCATCAGCGCCCTACGCGGGCGCAGTCCTGCCCTCGGGCCCTCGGCCCCCCGCGCCGAGGCCTTCCGGCGAGGGTTCCTGACCAACGTTACCAATCCCAAGGTCATCGTGTTCTTCGCGGCGTTTCTCCCGCAGTTCGTCGTGCCGGGCGCGGCACCGGTCGCCCTGCAGCTGCTCGAACTCGGCGCGGTGTTCGCCGCAATCGGTCTGGCGTTTGATGTCTCGATCGCGCTGACCGCCGGTGCGTTGGGCGAACGTATCGGCAGAAACGTGCGCGCGACGCGCATCCTCGATGCGGTCGCGGGCGTGGTGATGATCGCGCTCGGCATCGAGCTCGTCAGCCAGTCGCGGACGGCCTGATGCGGCACCTGCGGTACGAGTCGATCGCCCCGGTACTGATCGTGGAGCACGTGGATCCGACCCGCGAGTTCTTCCGCGACCGGCTCGGCTTCGCCGAGGTCGTCGCGATTCCGCACGGCGAAACGACCGGCTTCTCGATGCTGCAGAAAGACGGCGTCGTCGTCATGGTGCAGTCGCACGCCAGCGTGATCGCCGACGTCGGGCACGACGCTGCCCGCGCCGTCAACGAAACGATCTCCGGACGCGGAGCCGTGGGGCTGTATATCCGAGTCAGCGACGTCGCTGCCATCGTTCCATCGGTGGCCGACGCCGATGTGATCGTCCCGCTGCGCAAGACCTTCTACGGCATGCACGAGATCACGGTGCGAGAGCCCGGAGGTCACGCCGTAACGTTTGCCTCGGAGCTCCCGCAGGACTGAGGGCGGTTAGCCCTTCTGTGACTTCATCGGCTGCTGGGCGCGGTTGAGCACCAGGATGCGATCGGCGTGACGCTGGCCCAGGAACTTCTGGTCGTAGAAGACCTTCACGGTCTGACCGGAGTGCAGGCTCTTCATCTGGTACGTCGTTTTACCGTCGTCGGAGAAGATCTGATCGAAGTGCGGGACCAGCAAGAAGCTCAACTCCTGCGTGCCCGTTTTTACCTTGATGTTATTGGCCGAGATGTGGACGAGGGTGCCCTCGACCCACGCGCTGCCGACCGTGCCGGCAGTTGCCGCCGGAGGCGGCGTCGCCACAACCATCCCGAGGCTGAGGGCGAGTGGTAGGACCGCCAGACGGGCGGCATGTACAAAAGTGCGCATGACCGCACTGTACCCGGTTTGCGGCCTGCTTACTCGGCAATCGCCGAGCGAGCTCTGCCCCGTTTGCTAGGACTGCCGTTCGCTCGCTTGTTTTTGGAGCGCGCCGAACGGACCGACCGTTCGAGCTGACGCGTCAGGGGCTCGTTCTCGCGAGCCGCGATTCGCTCGACCAGCGCGATCACCGCACGCTCGTGGCGGTCGAGGTCGTGCGGGTCGGATCGCCGGACCGTCCTTTCGACCAACGCGAGGGCGCCGTTGGCGAGGAACTCCGCGATGACGCCGGGGTGGATGTAGGACTTCTTGCAGACGGCCGGCGTGTTGCCGAGCTTTTCGGCAACGCGCTTGACCGCCTCGACGACGGCCGCTTTGGCTTCGCCCGCGGCCTCGGCGTGAACGGCGGCCAGCTCGAGGGCGCAGCGCATGGTGGCTTCCCACGTGCGAAAGTCCTTGGCGCTGAAGTCGTCGCCGGCGATCGCGCGCAGGTAGTCGTTGACGTCTTCGGAGCGCACCGGATGCGCTTCGCCGGCTTCGTCGAGATACTCGAAGAGCTTCTCACCGGGCAGGTCGCGGCTGGCTTTGACGATGCGTGCGATCCGGCGGTCGCGCACGGTCACTTGCTGCATCTTGCCGCTCTTGCCGCGGAAATGAAAGCGGACTTTCGTGGGCGTGACGTCGACGTGCTCTTGCTCGAGCGTCGTCAAGCCGTATGAATCGTTGTCGCGTGCGTATTCCTCGTTGCCGACGCGCAGCGCGGTTTCTTCGAGTAGCGAAACCACCGTTGCGAGAACCTTCTCGCGCGGCAAACCCGCCAGACGCATATCGCGCGCGACCGCGGCGCGAATCGACGGCAGGGCTTTGGCGAAGTCGACCATACGATCGAACTTCGTTTCGTCGCGGACCGCGCGCCAGCGCGGGTGATACCGGTACTGTTTGCGGCCGCGGGCGTCCCGGCCGGTCGCCTGCAGATGTCCGTTGCTGATCGGCGAGATCCAGACGTCCGTATACGCGGGCGGGACGGCAAGGGACGCGATCCGCGCCAGTTCGGCGCGGTCCCGAACCGGGCGGCCGTCGGCCGCGACGTAGCCGAAGCTGCGGCGATGCTTGACCCGCCGAATGCCGGGGATCGCGTCCGTCGTGTAGCGCAGCCCCGCAGCCTTGGCAGCGGCGGGACCCTCGGTTGGCAGCATCGCGCTGGTTCTACCCGCCCAAAGGGCCTCAGCCTCGGTAGACAGGCCTCGTTTCGGTCCGTTAGAATAGTCCGGTTCGCCCTCGGGGGCGGTGGATGGGCGCGTAGCTCAGTGGGAGAGCATCCGCTTCACACGCGGGGGGTCGTTGGTTCAATCCCAACCGTGCCCACCATGAACCTCGATGGCGTTGTAGCTCAGTTGGTTAGAGCGCCGCCCTGTCACGGCGGAGGTCGTGGGTTCGAGCCCCATCAACGTCGCCAG
>PMOG01000054.1 GCA_003161555.1 Vulcanimicrobiota bacterium
ATGATCGCCGACATGGCGACCGAAATCGATGCCGCGCGCTTGCAGACCTATCGAGCGGCGTGGTTACGCGATCGCGGCGGCCTGGTCACGAAGGAGGTCGCGATGGCAAAGATGGCGGCTACCGAGTCGGCGCAACGCACGATCGATCGTGCGGTACAGCTATTTGGCGGCCGCGGAGTCGTGCATGGAGAAACGCCTTCGCGCCTGTACCGCGATATTCGCGCTCTGCGCATCTATGAGGGCGCAACCGAAGTCCAGAAGCTGATCATCGCGCGCGAGATTCTCAATGAGGCACGAAATAAATGACTGAGATGCGTCCGCAGATTCTACAACCCGCGCAATGGTCCCGCCCGCGCGGCTACAGCAACGGCATCGTCGCCTCCGGCCGGCGCGTCACGTTCGATGACATCGTGACCGGTCTGGTCGGTGCGATCGACGGTCTGCTGGGTGCACCCGAACGCGCGGTCGAGATCCTGGGCGCGATCGCGACCGACGCCACGCTGGCGCGCGTCGACGGCGAGAACGCAAAGCCGGGTGTCGTGCGTCCGAGCGTCGCGCTCGAACACCCGAAGTTTCCTGCGGCCCGCGTTCGCACCCCGCTGGTGGCCGTGGTCGATGCCGGCGATGCCGAACGGTTCGATCACGAAGCCTTCGGGCCGATCACCTATATCGTTCGCACCGCCGATACGAACGAATCGCTGCGGCTCGCGACCGCCGCGGCCCAGCGGCGCGGCGCGATCACGGCGATCGTCTACACGACCGACCCCGCCGTGCTGGCCAAAGCCCAGACCTGGGCCCAGGACGGCAAGGTGAACCTCGCCGTCAACTTGACCGGGGCGCTGCTGGTCAATCAGTCGGCGGCCTTCAGCGACTTTCACGTGACCGGCGGTAACCCGGCCGGCAACGCGTCGCTGACCGACGCCGCGTTTGTCGCGAACCGTTTCCGCATCATCGAGACGCGCACGCCGGTCGCGTGAACGACACCGTCCTGGCCGACGATCTCGCGCAGGCCTGCGCGGTCGCGATGTATGCCCGCGACCGCGCCGCGCAGACGATGGGGATCACCGTGCTCGAAGCGCGTCCGGGCTACGCGCGGCTCGACATGACCATCACCGAGACGATGATCAACGGTCACGACATCGCGCACGGCGGCGCGATCTTCACCCTCGCCGATACGGCCTTCGCCTACGCCTGTAATTCGCGCAACGAAGCCAACGTCGCACTGCAATGCTCGATCTCGTTCACCTCCGCCGCGCGGCTCGGCGAACGCCTGGTCGCGGTCGGGGAACAACGCAGCGGCGGCACGGGACGCACCGGGGTGTACGACATCGCGGTCCTGCGCGCCGACGACGAAGAACTGGTCGCGCTCTTCCGCGGCGTCTGCTACCGGGTGAACGGGACGGTTTTGCAGGAGGAACCGGAGAGCTGAAGCCGGGTCGCGCGGCAGCTTCAGTAGCGGCCGAGGATGCGCTGTTCGCCGCCGATGGCGGCTAAGGCGTCGTCGAGGCGCCGGCTGTCGACGTTGGCGAGCTCGACGAAGAACCGGTAGCGGAAGGGCATCCGCCGGTCGGGGCGCGCGATCAGGAAACGCAGATCGATGGCGCGGTCGGCGAACGCACTAAGCGCATCGCGCAGCGAGCCGGGGCGGTCGGCGACCGCGATCCCGATGCAGGCGCGCTCGCCGACTGACGCCGCATCGCCGGATGCGAGCAAGAAGAAGCGGGTCGCGTTGTCGGGTTCGTCTTCAACGGCGCGCGCGACGATCGTACCGCCGTACAGATCGGCGGCGAGTGCGGGGCCGATCGCCGCGACTTCAGGATCCGCCAGCGCGACGATCTCGCGCACCGCGCCGGCGGTGTCGGTCGTCGTCGAGCGCTCCCAGCCGTGCCCGTCGATCAGGCGGCGAACCTGCTCGAGCGCGACCGGATGCGAGCGCACCTCGCGGATCGTCTCCATATCCGTCCCGGCAACGCCGATCACGCACAACTCGATCGGCAGGGTCGTTTCGGCGCGAATCCGCAGTGCCGGATGTTCCCACAGCAGCTCGTAGTTGCGCGGCACCGGGCCGGCAATCGCGTTTTCGACCGGCAGCACGCCGTACTCGACCTCGCCGCTCGCCAGCGCCGACGCGACCGCGTCGAACGATGGGAAGCCGCGCGTCTCCGCGTCGGGAACGAGCCGGCGCGCGGCGACGTCGCTGAACGCACCCGGGTTCCCCTGATACGCGACGACCGGCATCAGGCGGGAAGATTGGCGGCGGCCGCGAGCCGGAAAGCAGCGACGTAGGCGCGGAAGACGACCCGGTAATCGTCGTGCACGAAACGGACCGTGCGACCCCCGATCCGCTCGAAGCCGGGGATCAGTTCAGCAAAATCGGCATTATGCGTCCACACGAAGTCGATTTCGAGCGCGACGGGAGGTTCGAAGGTGTACGGACGCGCCGCCGCGAGCCCGCTGATCGCTTCCTTCGCGCCGGCGCGGATGAGTTCACAGGCGCGGGCCGGGGACACGGAGTTGGTCGCGTAGCGCCCGATCGACTCCTTGACCGCGACCGCGGTCACCCACGGCATCTCGGCACGCGTCTGTTCGACGCTGACGCGATCGCCGGTCACCAGCACGACCGGGACGCCGTCGAGCCCGAGCACCGCGGCGTTGAGCATCGCCTCGCTGCAGGGACGTCCGTTGACGCGCGTTTCGTAGAGGGTCTCGCTGGTGTAGGTGTGATCGAGGGTTCCGTCCTGCGTGCCGTTGGCGGCGTGATACCCGGTGAAGAACGCCGCATCGAAGGAACCGTCGATCCCCTGCGACATCGAAAAGGGCTTCCGGTTTCCGGACAGCATGCGAACGTCGGCCGGGAGTTCGTCCCACAGCACGTTGCGCATCGACGCGTGCGAGTCGTTGATCAAGACCTCGCTCGCGCCGGCCTCGCGGGCGCCGTCGATCGCCGCCCGAACCTCGCGCGACATCTGCCGGCGGTAGATCGGATATTCCGTCGTGTTGGCGGGGTCGACCTGGATCCACGTGCAGACGCCGGCGGTTCCCTCCATGTCGCAGGAGATGTAGAGTTTCATCGGGCGAGCTCCTCGAGCGCGGCGCGCGCCGCGGCGGCGCGCGGATCGTTGGGGCCGGCGACGGCGAGATAGTGTTTGAACGCCGCCTGCGCGTCGGTGTTGCGGCCGATCGCTTGGAGCACCACGCCGCGATTGAAGACGGCCGCCGGAAAATCGTGCCGCTCGCGCAGCACGCGGTCGAGCTGCGCGAGCGCCGCCAGGTCGTGACCGGTCTCGTGCAGCGCGACGGCGTCGTCGGTGCGCACGTCGGGATTGGTCGGGTCCAGGGCAAGCGCGCGCACGTACAAGGGGTCGGCCCGCTCGAATTTGCGCGCGTCGAACTCCATGTTGCCGAGCGCGACCAGTGCGGCGAGGTCTTTCGGATTGCGCGCGATGCGCCCGCGCAGCTCGGTGACCTCGGCCATGACCTGAGCCGGAGGCCCCGCCGGTGTCCCGCCGCCGGTCTGTTGTCCCGGCAGCGCGCCGCCCGCGCCGCCGCTGATCGGACCCGTGCCGGTCTGCGGGACGGTGAACGTCCCAGGCGGATCGGTTGCGATCGGTGCCGGTGTCGCTTGCAAGACGGCATCGCCTTGCTGCGCAACCGTGGCGCCCGGCCCGAACGCCGAGCCCGTCGTTCCGAAACCGATCTTCAAGAAATAGCCCATGATGCCGAGAAACAGGATCGTGAAGACGGCGAAGATCGGCAGCGCGATGCGCTTAGGGAGGCCCACCGGCACGGAGTTCGCGCCGGCAGGGCGAATCACCGCCGCATATGCTGCCCCGTTTGCCGGATGTTGCCGAACTGCAGCTGCTGTTCGCGCAATACAATTTTCTGCACTTCGACGGCGAGATTCCGACCTACCGGATCGCCTACAACGCGCGCTTCTCGAACT
>PMOG01000021.1 GCA_003161555.1 Vulcanimicrobiota bacterium
GCGTGCATCAAGTGGGTCTTGCCCAAACCCACGCCGCCGTAGAGGAAGAGCGGATTGTAGGCCATCGCCGGCGCTTCGGCGACGGCCTGGGCGGCCGCGTGGGCGAAGCGATTCGAATTGCCGATGACGAAATCGTCGAAGGTGTAGCGGACGTTGAGGTGTCCGATGCGCAGATCGTCGGAGGGCGCCACCCGGGCCGTGCTCGGCACGGCCGTCGCGGGCGTCTCGGCCTCATCGCCGGGGTCGACGATGACGCGCAGCGCGATCTCGCCCCCCAGCAGTTCGCCCAGCACTGAGGTGATGTCGAGCTTGAGACGATTCTCGACCCAGTCCCGGGCGAAGGTCGTCTGAACCGCCAGCACGATCTCCGAGGGCGAAAGGGCGACCAGCCGCATCGGTTTGAGCCACATTTCGAAAACTGGCTTGTTGTACCGAGGCTCGAGCCGCTCGAGCGCCGCGCTCCAGAGTCCCTCGGGAGCGACCGTGCTGGTCTGGTTCATGGGCGTACCTATCGGATGAATACGAACCGGCGCAGCTGGGAAAAGCGCCGGAGAGATGAGGAACGGGGATTGGAGGGGGGAGGTAGCAGTCCTGCGGTCTTTTCCCCCGGAATTATCCACTTTTCCACAGGCTTCGCCGGGCCGTCCTGACGAGGCGCGCGGTCCGTTTCCACGACTTTCAAATACGCACGAATGGGGGCAGGAACCCGTTGCTGGCGCGGGTCCGGCGCGCGCCGGGCGGCCGGGCTGTCCACAGGTCTATCCACCGCTGTGGACAAATCAGGAACGGTTCGCGGTTTAAGGATTTTCCTTGACGGTGCGACGGGTGCGCCCGTATACTGTCTTGTCGCACGCCTGGGTCTCAACCGCCTCGGCTCACCCACTAGGAGAACTCGTTCGTGAAGCGGACCTACCAGCCGCACAATCGGCGCCGTAAGCGCGTTCACGGCTTCCTCGAGCGCATGCAGACCAAGAACGGCCGTCGCGTCATCGCCGCGCGTCGCAAGAAGGGCCGTCACCGCCTCACCGTTTAGCGGGTTTCGGCCTGCGGTCGTACCCTTCGCGGGTCCTCGGATCGGCCGCGACCCCGTCCGCCCTTCGAAAAATGCGACCTTTTGTATGCGGAAGTATGAGTCGCTGCGGCGGCGGAGTGACTTTGCCCGGGTTCGCGGCCGCGGGAAGCGATTCGGCGGCGTACTCCTCAGCAGTTTCGTGACCGCCGGTCGAGGCCACACCCGGGTCGGGATCACCGTCGCGACGACGGTCGGCGGCGCGGTGGTCCGGAATCGTCTGCGGCGACGCCTGAAGTCGATTCTCGATCGTTATCCCCTTGGCGCGCCGCCTTGGCGCGACATCGTCTTCGTCGCCCGGCCCGGTGCCGGCGAGGCACTCTTCTCCGCACTGGTTACCGAGGTCGCGCGTGTGCTCGGTCCGCCCGCCTGATGCAAACACTGATACTGACGATCCTCCGGCTCTACAAACGTCTGGTCTCTCCGCTCGTGCCGCCGGCGTGCCGCTATCTGCCGACCTGCTCGGAGTATGCCGCCGAAGCGATCGAGAAACACGGATTCGTGCGCGGGGGTAGGCTCGCGATGCATCGGCTCTCCCGATGCGGACCCTGGCAACCGGGCGGCTACGACCCGGTCCCCACCCGAAAGGCCCCCTGACGCCGTGCTCGCCTCGAATATCTTCTTCGATCCACTCGTCCATATGCTGGGCGGCGTCCTCACCGGGATCCATCACATCATCCCGTCGTACGGCTGGGCCCTGATCGCGCTGGCGCTGGTCGTGCGCGTCGTGCTGTGGCCGCTCTCGGACATGCAGTTCCGCTCGATGGCCGAGATGCAAAAGGTCCAGCCGCTCGTCAAAGCGCTGCAGGCGAAACACAAGAGCGATCCGCAGGCCCAAAACGCAGCGATGATGGCGCTCTACAAGGAGCACAAAGTCAACCCGCTGGCGGGCTGCATCCCGATGCTGATCCAGTTCCCGATTCTGATCGGCCTGTACTGGGCGATTCAGGGCCAGCTGTCGTCATTCCAAAACGAGCACTGGCTGTGGATCGGCTCCGCGATCTCCCAGCACTTCCCCAACATCTTCGCGACCAGCCTCGCGGTGCCGGACGTCGTGCTGCTCGTGCTCTACGTCGTTTCGATGTACTTCACGGTGCGCTACGGCAGCCCGCCCTCGCAAGACCCGCAGCAGGCGCAGACGCAGAAGATCATGGCGATCGTGTCGCCCGCGATGATCGCGTTCTTCGGCTTCAAGTATCGCTGGGCATCGGCGCTCTACATCTACTGGCTGGCGCTCAACGTGTTCACGGTCGCGCAGCAGTACATCATGTTTCGGCGTTACGGCCTGATCGGCGGCAAGAAGGACGTCGCGGTTCCCGCGGTCGCAACGGCCGCGCTGGCGGCCGAGGGCCCCAAACAACTGAACGGCGCGGTGACCGGATCCGCTGCCGCATCGAACGGAAAACGCCGCTACCGCTCGAAGAAGCGGTCCCGGCGCTGATCCGCTGAAGAGATAAGGACGCATGGAAGACAACGAAGCAGGTCGCCGTCGCGCGCATGGCCAGCGGCGCCGCGCAGGGCAAGGTTCGCCGGCGCGAAGCGCTCCCGCCGGCGGCGGCGGCGAACGCCGGCCGCCGCGACGTTCGGGACCGCCGCGCGAGCCGATGGCCGCGGTCGAACCCTCGGTCGAGCCCGATGAGGCGAAGCCGGCGCGCGCCTTGCTCGAGGAGATCCTCACCAAGATGGGGCTCGACGATGTCGAGATCGTCTACATCGCGCGCAGCGAGGGTGAGTACTTCGAAGTGCGTGGTCCGAAGCTCGCTTCGCTGATCGGTCGCGAAGGCAAGACGCTCGAAGCGCTCAACCTCATCTACAACAACATCATCAACGTCGGCGTGCGCAGCAACCGCCGCTACTACACGATCGATGCCGAAGGTTACCGCGCACGCCGGGCCGATCAGCTCAAGACGCTGGCGCTCGCGACGCTGGAACGCGTGATTCGCGAAGCGCGGCCGATCACGCTCGAACCGATGCTGCCCTCCGAACGCAAGATCGTTCACCTGGCGCTGTCCGATTCGCCCTTCGTGCGCACGGAGTCCGAAGGCGTCGAGCCGGAACGGCGTCTGGTCGTGCATCCCAAGGAAGCCGCCGCCGGCGCCTGAGCCGGCAATCCGGCGCGCCGTCGCGCATGAATGAGACGATTGCCGCGATCGCGACGCCGCCGGGACGGGGCGCGATCGCGATC
>PMOG01000033.1 GCA_003161555.1 Vulcanimicrobiota bacterium
CGCCGACGAGCGCTTCGAAGAGCGCACACAGGGCGACCCGTAAGGCCGGATCTTCGATGTCCTCGGCGGCGATCGGAAAGCCGGGGATGCGCGCCTTCACGAAAAGGCGGTCGAAGACGTCGCGCAGTGCGGTACGCGCGGCCTCGAGAAGGCCTGCCAGCGCTGCGTCGCCTGAAAGTTCGCGGTCCGGAAAAAGCGCGCGCAGCGCCAGGATGTGGGGCAGCAGCCCGTCTTGGCCGTTGCACTGCAGCAGCCGTCGCGTCGCGTCGTGCCAATCCGCACGAAACGCCACCGCGACCGCGTCGGGCGGTGCCGGCTCCGCCGCGGCGGGCATCACGACAACGTCCGCTGCCTCCGCAAGGCTCGCATTGACGGCGTAGGCCGCGGTGGTGAATCCGCACGCATACGGATCGCGTTCGCGAACCCGCACCTCGAGCGGGACGAAAGTCTGCCGTTTACCCTCGACGCAGAGCGAGCCCGAGACCGTGACCGCGCCCGCGACCGGCATCGCGGTGGGCAGCTGCGACCAGGCGATCTCCATGTGCGTGCCGGAGGCGAGGCGGCGCAGGCGCAAGCCGCGGTGCAGGTGGGCCGGGCCGGCATCCTCAGCCAGTGCCCGACCGTCGATCGTGGTCGACCCGAGGACATACGGACACGCCGGGTCGGCGTCGATCTGCAGTTCGAGCTCCTCGACCGCGTCGCGAGCGTCGACCGACAGGCGCACGCGAAGGGGCGCGCCGTAGGCAACTTCGCCGGCTGCCGCAAGCGACGCTGCGAGCTCGGCCGGTGCGCCGCCGGCAGCCGGAAGCAGCAGCAGGCTGCGGTCCCCGCGGCAGATCGCGCCGCCGTGCGTCGCCGGCGATTCGTCGACCGCAATGCGGCGGCACTCGCCCGGCGGAATCGGTTCGAGCTCGGACGACCACGAGCCGAACTCGACGCGCAGGTCGCGGGCGGTCGTCGGGCCGACGTTTTTCACGACGTAGACGAGCTGCCCGTTCGCCGCCGCCGGCGGACCGTCGAGAGCGAGCCAAACGCGGTCGCGCAACGGCAGCGAAAACGCCAGCCGCGCGCGGTCGCCCTCGTCGTCGCGCGCAACGACCTCGCCGGACAGGTGCGCGGTGTGCTCGCCACCCGCCGCCGCGACCTGCAGGTTCAGGTCGACGAGCTGCAGCGTGCCGGCGCGTGCGCGAACGTGCACGGTGTCAGCGACCGCGTGCGCCGCTTCGAGCTCGATGGACAGATCCTGCGCCGCGTCACCGGCATTGAAGACCTCGATCGTGAGCCGGCCGCTTCCGCGCGACTCGATCCAGCGTGGAGCATCGACGATGCGCAAACGAACGTCGCGCGTAGCCGGCGCGTGGAGCGCGGCTGCCGCGCGCCGCTCGCCCGCGAGGATCTCGATCGTCACCGGCGGGGCATTCGTCGGGCAGAAGACGGCGAACGCAATCTCGGTCGTCCCCTGCGCCGGCACCCGCGCGAGGCGCAGCGCGACCGGTGCCCGGCCCTGCAGTACGCAGACGGGCGATGCCGTCACGGCGCGCGTGGTGCGGAGCCCATAAGGCAGCGCGTCGATGCGGAGGGTCGCGCCTGCGACGCGCAGCGGCGGCGGCAAAATGATCGAAACGGGAACGTCGTGCGCATCCGCCCAGCCGACGTTGCGGATGAGGGCGTGGACCTCGACGCATGCGCGGCCGGAAACGACGCGCAGCTCGGGGTCGGCGAGTTGCGCCTCGAGCGGGACTCCGCTGCGCACGGGAAGGAGCCGCGTTGCCGCGTCGCGTGACGTGATGTCGCACTCGTCGGCGCACACGAAGCCGTGCGGCGCCTCGATGCGCGCGAGGAGTTCTCCGCTCAACGTCTCGCCCGGCTCGAGCCGCGCCGTGTGTACGAGCGTCGGCCCCGCGGCGTCAACGCGTACGCAGCCTGCCGGTGCGCGCACGGCGAGCACGACGTCCTTCGCCGGCCCGTCGCCTTCGTTCGTCACCAGCGCGATGACGCGCACCGTCTGGGCATCGACGCGTTCGACGCGCGTGCCGCTCGCCGGACCGTCGAAACGCGCGGTCGTGTGCACGCGAACCGCGCAGCGATTCGTCGGGTGCACGGTGTCGGGGAGGACGATCAGGGCCTGCGCCGCCAGCTCGGTCCGGTTATCGAGGCCGGTTCCGATGCGCGCCCGAAACGTCGCCCGGAACTCCTCGCCGGGAGCGACGCCGCCGAGCGCAACCTCGAGCGGGTCGAGCGGCTCCAATCCGGTGGGAAGCAGCAGCCGCAGCGTGCCCGGATCCGCCGACCGGCTGCCGTCGTTGCGTAGCCGCAACGCGAACGCGACCACGTCCCCGGTGCGAGCAGAGCGCGGCTCGACGTCGAGCGCGTGCAGGCACGGTTCGTGCTCCTCGATCATGTCCCCGAGGGTGCCCGCCGGAGGTCGAATGATGCCGGCCAACGCCCGAAGGGCGCTTCGGCCGTCGTCTGCGAAGGAGCCTCGATGATCGATCACGCCGCCCTGCGGCGCATTCCGCTGTTTCGTGAGTTCGGTGACGCGCAGCTGGACGCGGTGCGGGAAACGATCGCCGAACGAAACTTCCCCAAGCACCAGTTCATCGTGCGCGAGGGCGAGCCCGGCGATACGTTTTTCGTGATCGCGAGCGGATCGGTTGCAGTTTGCCGGGTGGCCTCCGACGGCCGGGAAACGATCCTCTCGATCCTCAAAGAAGGCGATTTTTTCGGCGAGATGTCGATGTTCGATTCCTCGCTGCGGTCGGCGTCGATCAAAACGCTGACCGAAGTGCGGGTCGGCGCGGTGCGGCGCGACGACTTCCTCGACCTGATCGACGCCAACCCGCAGATCGGACGTCTGCTGGTCATCGAACTCTCCGATCGGCTGCGCGCGGCGAACGCCTTGATCGCTGCCACGACCTCTCAGGACATCCGGGCGAGGCTCGCGTCGCTGCTGCTCAATTTGGCCGACCAGTTCGGGGAGCGGGTCGAGAATGGGACCCGCATCACGCTGCGGCTGACGAACCAAGAGATGGCAAACATGATCGGGACGACCCGCGAGACGGTGAACCGCACGCTGAACCGGTTCTGGGACGACCGGCTGGTCGACATGCGCACCGCGCACGTTGTCGTCACCGAGCCCGACAAACTGCGCGCCCTGGTGGGGTGAAGCCGGAAGAAGTGAGGACACGGAATCGCCATGGGTGACTCTCTATGAGCGGTCAAGCGCTCGTTTCTGCCTCAGCCGCCGTTGCGACGGAGGCACCGCCCGCGCGCCCGGCGCCGCCGGGAATCGACATCGTGTTTACCGTCAACGGGAAGCGCGTCGAGGCGACCCTGGACCCGCGAGCGACGTTGCTCGACACGCTGCGCGAGACGCTCGATCTGACGGGGACGAAGAAAGGCTGCGATCACGGGCAGTGCGGCGCCTGCACCGTGCACGTCAACGGCCGGCGGGTGAACGCGTGCCTCTCGTTTGCGGTGATGCACGACGGCGATACGATCACCACGATCGAGGGCCTCGGAACGCCGGAGCACCTGCACCCGATGCAGGCCGCGTTCGTCGCCCAGGACGGCTACCAGTGCGGCTACTGCACGCCCGGACAGATCATGTCGGCGGCGGCGCTGTTGAGCGAACCGTGCGGACCGGCGAACGCCGACGTGGCCGAATTGATGAGCGGCAACATCTGCCGCTGCGGCGCATACCAGAATATCGTCGCCGCGGTACAATCGGTGCGGCAGCGAGGCTGAGGCGATGAACTTCTTTTCCTTCAGCCGGGCGGCGAGCGTCGCGGATGCACTGCGCGACGCGGGTGCCGGCGCAAAATTCGTGGCCGGCGGGACCACGCTCGTCGACCTGATGAAGCTCGACGTCGAGACTCCGGCCGTGGTGATCGATATCAATCGCCTGCCGTTGGCCGAGGTCGGGCCGGCACCGGAGGGCGGACTGCGGATCGGTGCGCTGGCGCGGAACTCCGACGTCGCCCATCACCCGGCGGTCGTGCGCGACTATCCGGTGCTCGCGGAAGCGTTGTTGTCCGGTGCCTCGGCGCAGCTGCGCAACATGGCCACCACCGGTGGGAACCTCGTGCAGCGCACGCGCTGCGTCTACTTTCGCGATACGGCCTCGGCCTGCAACAAGCGCGTTCCCGGGAGCGGCTGCGCCGCGATCGGCGGCTACAATCGGAACCTCGCGATCGTCGGCACGAGCGAGCACTGCATCGCCTCACATCCCTCCGACCAAAATGTCGCCCTGACCGCGCTCGAAGCAACGGTGCAGATCACGGGCGCCCGCGGCGACCGCAGCGTGCCGATCGGGGAATTCTACCTGCTGCCCGGCGACACACCGGAGCGGGAAACGGTGCTCGAGCCGGGCGAGATGATTACGTCGGTGACGCTGCCGCCGCCGGCGCCGGGGGCGCGGTCGACCTATCTCAAGCTGCGCGACCGCGCCTCGTACGAGTTCGCGCTCGCGTCGGCGGCGGTCGTCGCGACCGTCACCAACGGCACGCTGGAGCGGGTGCGCATCGCGATGGGCGGGATCGGTACCAAACCGTGGCGCAACCGCGATGCGGAGCTCGCGCTCGAAGGGAAACGGGTGTCGGCCGAACGCTTCGCCGCGGCGGCGCAGATCATCCTGAGCGGCGTAAAGCCGCAGCCGGGCAACGCGTTCAAGGTCGAACTCGGGAAGCGCTGCCTGGTGCATGCGCTGAAGCTCGTAACGGCGGAGGCGTAGGAGCGTGGCGAGCGTGCTCGGTCAAGCGCTGCCCCGCATCGACGGCCCGTACAAGGTCAGCGGCGCTGCGAAGTACACGTCCGACCGGCGGGTCGAGAACATGGCCTACGCGGTTGCCGTCGGCAGCACCGTCGCCGCCGGCCGCATCGCCCGGCTCGACGTCTCGAAGGCCCTCGAAGTCGCGGGCGTGATCGAGGTCTTCGGGCGCGGGAACATCGGCAAGTTGTACAAGCCGTCGCCCGAAGCCGGAATGTTCGATGAGGCGCGGCCGCCCTTCGCCGATGACGCGATCCGCTACTACGGCCAGTATGTCGCGCTCGTCGTCGCGGAGACGTTCGAAGCGGCGACGGCTGCCGCGGGGCTGGTCGAGGTGAGCTACCGCGAGGCCGAGCCGAACGTCGCGCTCGACCTCGCGCCCGACGACGAGCCGAACGAGGTTTCCCAGCGCGGTGACCCCGCCGCCGCATTCGACGCCGCGCCGGTGAAGATCGATCAGAACTACGTGACGCCGGCCGAGACGCACAACCCGATCGAACTGCACGCGACGGTGGCGATCTACGACGGCGAGCGGTTCACCATCTACGAGACGACGCAGGCCGTCACGAATACCCGCAACGTCTTGAGCGAGATTCTCGGGGTGCCGCGCGAGAAGGTTCGCATCATCATGAAGTTTCTGGGCTCGGGTTTCGGCGGGAAACTCTGGCCGTGGACGCACGGGACGTTGGCGGCCGCGGCAGCCCGCAGCCTCGGTCGCCCGGTGAAGCTGGTCGTCACCCGCAAGCAGATGTTCGAAGCGGTCGGTCACCGTGCGCGCACGCAACAGCGCGTGCGAATGAGCGCCGAGCGCGACGGGACGCTCACGTCGCTGCAGCACGACGCCGTCAACGCCGCCGGCATGCTCGACGAATACGACGAGAACTGCGGCGAGGCGACCCCGTACTTCTACGGCACCGACAACCTGCGCGTGACGGCCGCGCAGACGCGCCGCAACATCGGCTCACCGACCGCCATGCGCGGGCCCGGCGCCGTACCGGGGCTGTTCGCGACCGAGTCCGCGTACGACGAGCTCGCGCTCGCGCTCGGCATGGATCCGGTTGCGTTGCGGCTGCACAACGAACCGGCGCAGGACCAGGACTTGGCTATTCCGTTTTCGTCGCGGCACTACACCGAGTGTCTGACGCTGGGCGCCGAACGGTTCGGCTGGTCGCAGCGCACGCCGGAGGTCGGCTCGATGCGTCGCGACGGAACGATCCTCGGGTGGGGCATGGCCGGCTGTTCGTGGATTGCGGCGCGGTTCGGCGCCGAAGCGCGGGTGGAACTGCACGCCGACGGCTCGGCGCGGGTGCTGACCGGCACGCAAGATATCGGCACCGGCACCTACACGATCCTGGCGCAGTACGTCGCCGACGCGACCGGTATCCCGGTCGAGCGCGTCGTGGTCGAAATCGGCGACACCGATCTGCCGCCCGGCCCCATCTCCGGCGGCTCGATGGTGACGGCATCGATGGTGCCGGCCGTGCTCGAAGCCGTGCGCAAAGCGATGAAGTCCGCGGTCGGCCTGGCGGCCAAGGGTGACGCGGCTCCGTTCAAGGGCGTGCCCGCCGACCAACTGGTCTTCGCGGACGGGCGCATCGGACGCAAGGATTCCACGGCCGGCGCGGTGCCGTTTGCGGACATTCTGCAGGCCGCATCGGTCGCGTTCGTTTCGGGGTCAGGCAAAGCCGAAGGATCGTTTGGTCAGGAACATCCGAAGTATTCGCTGCACTCCTACGGCGCGCAATTCATCGAGGTCGGCTGGCAGCCGGAGATCGCGCGGCTGCGCGTCCATCGGATCGTGACGGTCGTCGACGCGGGTCGAATCATCAACCCGCGGATGGCGCGTAATCAGATCGAGGGCGCGCTGGTCATGGGCGTCGGAATGGCGCTCTTCGAAGAGGCCCACTACGATCCGCGTTCGGGCGCGCCGATCAACAGCAATTTGGCCGACTACGTGATGGCCACCCACGCCGACGCGCCGCACATGGACGTGACCTTCCTCGACTATCCGGATACGAAACTCAACGAGCTCGGCGTGCGCGGGGTCGGCGAGATCGGCCTCGCCGGCGTCGCGCCGGCGATCACCGCGGCCGTCTACCATGCAACCGGCGCGCGCGTGCGCGTGCTGCCGGTCACGATCGAGAAACTGCTGCTCGGACCCTAACGGGCGACGACTCCCCGGCGCCCGGGGCGGGCACGACCCGCGGCATGACGCCGGAGGCGGCGCTCGCCGTCGGTTTTGCCGCCGGCCTCTGCGCGCTCGGCCTGCCGGCGGCCGCCGTAACGGTTCGCATTGCGTCGCGCGAACGCGCCCGGAACGAGGCGCTCGAGCGCGCCCGCCGCCGGGAAGCGGACATCGTCGCGTCGGCACGCCGTTTGGCGGAAGCGGCGCGCGCCGGCCGCGCTGCCGTTGGGCGCGAGATCGTAGCCGCCGCCGGGCGCGAGCTGCCGCAGGCCGACGGCGTGCTGCTCTTCGCCGAGCACGACGCGGTGCTCACCTGCGTCGAGACCTTTGGGGCGCGCTACGCGTACTTCGCCGGGATGCGGGTGGCGATTGACGATGCCGCCTCGCTGCCGGCCCGCGCGCTCCACGCGGGACACCGGGTGCTGCTCCCCCAGCCGGGTTTTGTCGGGCTGCATCCCGGCGACCCCAGCGCGGCCGCTGTACCGCTGCTGGTCGACGGCGGGCGCAACTGCGTGCTGGTCGTCAGCGGGCGGCGGTGTTTTGAACGCGAACACATCGATCGTCTGGCCGCGCTGGCCGAGCGTAGCGTTCCGGCCTATGCGCTCGCGTGCGAGCGCGAGGGCGATCGTCGGCGCGCCGCGTTCGACGCGCTCACCGGCTTGCTGACTCCCGATGAGCTGCGCCGACGCCTGGGGCGGCTGGTCACGCGTGCCGCGTCCGCGCGGAGCGCGCGCATCGCGCTGCTGTTCGTCGATACGGACCGCTTCAAGGACTGGAACGACAGCTACGGTCACGCGGCCGGCGACGCGCTGCTGCGCGCGCTGGGGGACGTGCTGCGTGCGGCCGCGCGCTTCCCCGACGACCTCGTTGCGCGCAACGGCGGCGACGAATTCTGCCTGGTCTTCACCGAAACCGAGAAGGCGGAGGCGATCGAGCGCGCCGACCTGCTTCGCCGGCGCATCGGTTCGCTCGATCTGCGACGGCTGCGGCCCGCCGGCGGCACGGCCGCGCCGCGCATTACCGCCTCGATCGGGGTCGCGGCCTATCCGCTCGACGCGCAGGACGCACGCACGCTGCTCGAGCGCGCGGACGCCGCTATGTACCATAGCAAGCGGGTCGGCCGGAACGCGGTCGCCTTCGTCGATACCGACGGCGCGTTGACGGCATTGCGCGAAACCGTTGCCGCGAGCAACGAATCGGATCGGGAGTGTCGAATGTCGACCTGATATGCCCGCACGAGCAGCCGCGGCGTTGAGCGTACGGTGCGTCGATGTTCTGCCGCACCTGCGAACGGCGCGCTTCGACCGGCCCCTATCCTACCGCGTGCCGCCGGCGATGGTGCTGCAGGTCGGCGATATCGTGCGCGTCGGGTTGGGGCCGCGCGAGGTCTTCGCCTACGTGCTGGGTGCGCCGTACGAGCGTGAGGACGGCGCGAAACTGCGCGATGTGAACGAGCGCGTGGAGGGGACGCCGGCCTTCGACGCCGACGGTTTGGGGCTCGCACGCTGGATCGCCGACCAGTACCTCTGTTCGCTGCGCGACGCGCTGGGCGCCGTCGTCCTGGCAGTGGCGATTCCGCGCGCCGCCGAACGCCTGATCCCGCGCGGTGAGGCACCGGATGCAGCGCGCTTCAAGGCGGTGCCGGCGCGGCTGATCGCCCTGCTGTGGAACGAGTTTCGCGACGGCGTGACGCTTTCCGCACTCGTGCGCCATCCGGAGGCGCGTCGCGCGGGCGATCGCGCGACGATCGTGCGCGCGCTCGACGCGCTACTTCGGGCTGGGCTGGTGGAGCGGCGCCGTACGCTCGGCGAGGCGCGTATCGGGGCGGCGACGGTGCGCGTGCTGCGGCGCGGCAGCGGGACGTTGCCGGGCCGCAAGAGCGGCGCCTTGCTCCAACTCGTCGGCGACGGCGAACTGCGACGCAGCGATGCGGTGCTGGCGGGATTCTCCGACGCCGTCATTCGCCGGGCCGTCCGCGCCGGCGTGCTGATCGAAGAATTGCGTGAGACGCGGCGTGAGCGCGGCGGCCGCGTGTCGCTGCCGGACGTGATCCCGACGGCCGAGCAGCGCGCCGCCCTGACGGCGCTGGCGAGCCTGGTAGACGAGCGGATCTTCGCGCAAGTGTTGCTGCACGGCGTGACCGGGAGCGGCAAGACGCTGGTCTATCTGCACGCGATCGCACGCGTGCTGGCACAAGGCGGCCGCGCGATCGTGCTGGTCCCCGAGATCGCGCTGACCCCGCAGACCGCGTCGCGCTTCGAGTCGGCCTTCGGCGATCGCGTCGCGGTCCTTCACTCCGCGCTCTCCGAACGCGAACGGTTCGAGGCGTGGCAGGCGGCCGCGCGGGGCGAGGTCGACGTGATCGTCGGGGCACGCAGCGCCGTGTTCGCGCCTTTGGGAGACGTCCGGCTGATCGTCGTCGACGAAGCGCACGAGACGTCGTACCGCCAGGACGTCGTGCCGCGCTACGACGCCGTTGCGGTCGCGCGCGAACGAATGCGGCGTGCCGGCGGGCTGCTCGTGCTGGGAAGCGCGACGCCGGCGCTGGACGACTACGCGCGCGCCAAAGCGGGGCGCTCACTGCTGATCCGGATGCGCGAGCGCGCAACCGCGCAGCCGCTGCCGGCGGTGCGCATCGTCGACATGGCGGCCGAGTTTGCGGCCGGCAACCGGCGCGTATTCTCGACCGCGTTGGCGGAGGGCATCGCCGAGCGCCTCGCCCGCGGCGAGAAGACGGTGCTGTTTATCAACCGGCGCGGCAGCGCACGCTTCGTGCTGTGCCGGACCTGCGGCCACGTGCCGGAGTGTCCGCGCTGTTCGACCTCGCTGACGGTTCACCGCAGCGAGGCGCTGCTGCGCTGCCATTGGTGCGACTATCAGGCTGCGCTCGCGCCGGTCTGCGCGAAGTGCGGTGAGGAGGCCGTGCGCGAGTTCGGCGCCGGCACCGAGCGGGTGGCCGCCGAGGCGGCGCGGCTGTTTCCTTCGGCGGTGATCGTGCGGATGGATTCGGACACGACGACGCGCATCGGCGACCACGCGCGGCTGCTCGACCGCTTCGCCGGCGCGGGCGATATCCTAGTGGGCACGCAAATGGTGGCCAAGGGGCTGGACTTTCCCGATGTCACCTTGGTCGGCGCGGTGGCCGCGGATCTCGATCTGCACGTGGCCGACTACCGCGCGCCCGAGCGCACGTTCGCGCTGCTGACGCAGGTGTGCGGGCGCAGCGGTCGCGCGCGGGACGGCGAGGCGATCGTGCAGACGTACTCGCCGGAGCATCCGGCGATCGTTTTCGCCGCGCAGCACGATTACGACGGCTTCGCGCGGGGCGAGCTCCAGGAACGTCGCGCGCTGGGTTGGCCGCCGTTTTCGCGCCTGGTGATGCTCGGCGCAATCGGCCGCTCGCGGCGCACGGTCGAAGGCGCGATCGGCGGCTGGGCGGCGCTGCTGCGCGAGGACGCGCGGTTCGACGTGCTCGGACCGGCGCCGTATGCGGTCGCTCGCGTCAACGACGAATGGCGCTACCGGTTAGCGGTGCGCACGAAAGATCTCGACGGGCTGCGGGCTGCGCTGCGGGAGCGCGTGTTGCCGCAGGCTGCGGCCGCCGCCGGCGTGCGGCTGACCGTCGCGATCGACGCCTGAGGCGTCAGTTACTTCGCGGTTGCTTTCGCGAGGCGCGACTTCTTGCGCGCGGCTTTGTTGGGATGAATGATCCCTTTGCCGGCGGCCTTGTCGAACGCCGCCTCGACCGACGACGTGAGCGCCGTGTCCTTCGCGGCTTTCGCCTTCTTGAAGAGCGTCTTCAGACGGGTCTTGGTGTCGAGGTTCCGTTGGGTGCGCTTCTCGCTCTGGCGCACCCATTTCACGGCCGCTTTGATATTGGGCACGAGGGTTAGAATAGCACGTCCGGTGGAGCGGGTCAAAGCCGCAGCAGGCCCTCCTGGGCGTCCCTAGGTCGCTTCGGCGAGCGCAAGGCTCCGATAGGAGGCGTAGCGGCTGGGGGCGATCGTCCCGGCCTCAACCGCCGCCCGGACCGCGCAGCCGGGTTCGCTCAGGTGACGGCAATTCGCGAAACGGCACTTCTTCGCGGGCTCGCGCATCTCGCGGAAGAGCCAGGTCAGCTCGCTCGGCGGCATCGGGTCCAGGCCGAAGTCGCCGATCCCGGGGCTGTCGATCAGGAAGCCGTTCTCCAAGCGAGCCAGTCGCGCCGAACTGGTGGTCTGCCGGCCCCGCCCGGCGCGCGAGAGTTCGCCCACGACCGCGATGCCCCCCAGCGCCCGGAAGATGCTCGATTTCCCGACACCCGAATTCCCGACCAAGAGGGCGTGGCGCCCGGCGAGGGTCGCGCGGAGTTCGTCGATCCCGCGACCGGCCTTGGGATGCAGGAGGAGCGTCGGAACCTCGAGGCCGCGATAGAGCCCGGCGACCGCCGCAGCGGCCGCTTCACCGGCCAGATCCGCCTTGGTCAGCAGCAGCAGCGGCTCGACGTCATGCTGCTCGGCAAAGGCGATCAAGCCGTCGATCAAAGCGTAGTGAAGCGGCGGATCGACCAGCGCGGCGACGATCGCGATCGTGTCGACGTTGGCCGCCATCGTCTTGGTCCGGCCGCCCGAGGTGCGGCGCACCAGCGCGAAGCTTCGCGGCAGGACCGCGTCGATCACGACCCGGCCCTCGCCGATCGACCGCGCCTCGACGGCGTCGCCCGGCACGACCATGGTCACCGTTTCGGTCTTGCGCAGGGCCGCCAAGCGCGGCTCGAGCTCGTCGTCGGCGACGATCCACGCGGCGTTGCGCCCGACGCCGATGACACGGGCGCGGCGGAGTCCCTCCTCGCTCACGCGAACCTGTTTCGCATCGTGATCGTGATCAGGACCGTGCACCTCGCGGATCCGCTCGCCCGGGCGAACGTCGTCGATGCGCTGTCCGGCAGCGGCGCGCCGCGGGGCGTCCTCGGCGTCGCCGACGACGGGGCGAGCGTGACGATCCGATTCGACAGCGAGGTGACCGCGGCCGAACTGATCGACGACCTGGTCGCGATCGAGTCGGTCTTCGTTCCCGCCCGCTCGACCGCCGACCTGACGCTCGACGCCGCGGCCGCGATCGCCGCAGCCGGCCTGGGCGAACCCGACCTCGACGCCGACCGGATCATCGAAACCCAGCTCGGCGCGCGCCGATGATGTGGCCCCACCTCGCGATTCGCTTCACGGCCATCGACGCCATCGACGTGATCGCCACGTCGATCCTGACGTACTATCTGCTCCTCCTCATACGCGGGACGCGGGCCGTGCAGATCATGCTCGGACTCTTCGCGCTGGTCGTCATCCTGGCGGTCTCGAATCTCTTGCATCTGCTCGTCCTCGCCAGCCTCATGCAGTACCTGCTGCTGGGGACCGCCGTCACGCTGCCGATCATCTTTCAGCCGGAGCTGCGCCGCGGGCTCGAGCAGCTCGGGCGCGGCCGCCTGTTCGTGGGCGATCGCGGCCCCGACGAAGAGAGCGCGGCCCAGCAAGTGCGCATCGTCGCGCAGGCCGGTTTCCTGTTGGCGCGCCTGCGCTCGGGCGCGCTGATCGTGCTCGAGCAGCAAACGGGACTGCGCGAGTACGTCGAGAGCGGCACGGCGCTGGACGCGCGGCTCTCGCTCGAGCTGCTGGCCTCGATCTTCACCAAGGGTTCGCCGCTGCACGACGGGGCCGCGATCGTGCGCGACCTGACGATCGAAGGTGCCGCCTGTTTTCTGCCGCTCTCCGAAAACACGATCGCCGTCGGCCGTCACGTCGGAACGCGTCACCGCGCGGCGGTCGGACTCACCGAGCAGACCGACGCGGTGGTGGTCGTCGTCAGCGAGGAGAGCGGCCTGGTGTCGGTGGCGCGGGCCGGCCGGCTGTCGGTGCCGATCGACGACGAAGACCGGCTGCGGCGCGTGCTTGCGGCGTGCATTCGGCCATCGCGCCGGAATGCCAAGGCCGAGGGCAGCTTCCTCGCCAATCTGCTGAGCCGGATCCCGCGTGCTCAATCTCCTACGGAACAATTTCGGACTTAAGGTTCTCTCGGTTTTCCTCGCCGTCGCGGCGTGGGGCTACTTCCACCTCGCCGCCGCACCGGGAATCACGGCCCGCTTCGACCAGACCTTCAGCGTGCCGATCTCGGTCAGCGGTCTGCGGCCGGGCTATCAGGCGCGGTACGCCGAGAAAGTCGCGACGGTTGTGATCGAAGTTCCGCGCAACGGACCCGTCGTGCGGCAGGATCAGCTCCAAGCCGTGCTCGATGCGAGCGATCTCGTCGACCCGGGGTATCACAACGTGCAGGTCAAGCTGGTGGCGCCGGACGTCGCGATCAAGTCGCTCTCGCCCGCCTCGGTCACCCTGTCGCTCGATCGGCTCGACGAGCGCACGGTGCCGGTCAGCATCGTGTATTCGGGCGAAAGCTCCGGCGTGGTGGTCGAATCGACGCATGTCGATCCGGCCTTGACGACGATTCGCGGCGTCGGCAGCGATCTGGCGCGGGTCAGCACGGTGCGCGTCAGCATTCCGATCCCGGGTAAGCCGCAGCGCCTCGACGCGATGCTTCAGCCCGCCCCCATCGACGCCCGCGGCAGCGAGATTACCGGCGTCCAAGTGTCGCCCAACCTGGTGCGTGTCCGGGCGGCCTTCGTCGCGCCGTTGGCGCCGGCAAAATAAGGATGGGAACGTATTTCGGAACCGACGGCGTGCGCGG
>PMOG01000005.1 GCA_003161555.1 Vulcanimicrobiota bacterium
GTCGTGCTCGTCGACGAGCTGGCGCACACGAACGCGCCGGGCAGCGCGTACGCCAAGCGCTACGACGACGTGATCAACGTGCTGCGGGCGGGCGTGTCGGTGATGACGACGCTCAACGTACAGCATCTCGAAGGGCTCGGCGACGTCGTCGAACGCATCACCGGAACGCGCGTGCGCGAAACGGTCCCCGACACAATCTTGGAAGCTGCCGACGAGCTGATCTTCATCGACGTCACGCCCGAGGTCATTCGCCAGCGGTTGCGCGAAGGGAAGATCTATCCGCGCGAGCGCATCGACACCGCGCTGGCGAACTTCTTTCAGACCGAGCACCTGGCGGCGTTGCGCGAACTGGCCGTGCGCGAGGTGCTGCACGCGCGGTCCGAACGGACGCACGTGCGGCCGTTCGCGCGCGTGATCGCGGCGGTCGCGCCGCGCGAGCGCGATGTGGGAATCATCCAGCGCATGGGACGGCTGGCCGGGCGCTTGGACGTCGACCTGCGGGTGGTCACGATCCTCAAACCGGGCGAAGACGCACCGGCGAGCGTGCTCGAGGTGCTCTCACGTGCCACGCGCGCGGCGCGCGGCGCGTTTCTGGCCGACCGCGCCGACGACGCTGCAGCCCGGCTGACCGCCATAGCCGAACCGACCGACGTCATCGCGGTCGAGTCACCGCGCCGCGAGCGGCGGATCCTCGGCGGGCACGCGTCGTTTGCGACGCGTCTGCTCAAGGCCGGCGCGCGGGAGCTGCTGGTGCTCGCGCCGCGCGACGGCGAGGCGTCGTAAGGTTACTGGTGCGGTGGTCCGCCGGGGCCGTTGCCCATGGGACGCATACCTTGGGGATGCATGCTCTGCATGAGCGTATGCATGCGGTCGCGATTCACGGATGCCATCAGCAACAGCATCCCGGCGTCCGGCGCGCGGTGCATCATGGCCCAGTGGTGACGGTGACCGGCCGGCCACGGCGCATTTGGCGCACCCGGCGGCATCCCAGCGTGCCCCATCGCTCCCGTCCCCTCCGGTCCCGTGGACGGCGGCATTGCCGGGCCCGGGGGCGGCCCTCCGCCCGTAGCGCCTGGAGCTCCATCGTGCTTGAAGCCCGCGTGCATCGCCGCCATCGCCTTCTTGCCCTGGGCCAGGATCGCTTTGGCTTCGTTATAGGTGAGGACAGAGTCGATGCGGTTGGTCGCGTCCTTCAGGTCGCTCAGCTTTCCGCTGTTCACCTGATCGATGATCGCCTGCAGCTCCGACCGGTGGGCGGGGCTCAATTGCGCGAGCGCGGCGGCGCGGAAGTCGTCGTGTGCGCGCTGCATCCGGGCTTGCATCTCGGGGCTGGGCGTCCAGTGCGGCCCCGGCGGAGCGGGTGCCGGCGGCGCCGCCGGCGCCGCTTGTGCGAACGCGGCCAGCGGCATCGACGCGGTCAACGCGAGCGCAAGCAGAGAAGAACGGCTGATCATGCAAGCACTGTAGCGCATCCAGCCCTCTGCGGGCTTGGGAAATGCCTGGGATCGGCCGGAATGCCGCGGGGTTGACAGGCGGGCGTATCCTTGAGATGGATCCTCGTTAGGTGAGGCGTCCACACGAAGACACGCCGCTACCCGGAAAGGTCGAGAGACCCCAATGGGTTACCAGGCACCGTCGAATCAAGGCGGTACCTAACGCGGCGCAGAGATAGGGAAACCTACATCTATAGCGTGTGGTGCTAAAACTCGACGTTGAGGAGCGCGCCGGGACCCGCGGGGGCCGGCCGGTCGTCGACCGTCGGATGCGAGGAGCAGCCGGCGGTTTTTTGTTCTTCATGAGAACGCTTGAGGGGGTGATGACTACGACCGTGGACAGCCAGAAAAACTCCGAGATTCCTCCGTCGCATACGGCGGCGTCGAGTCCTACGTGCCCGCCATCCGCGGTGCGCGACCGTCGTTGAAATGTGAAAGGCCCAAAGACATGAAGTTTTTCGATTTTGCGCGACGCCTGCTTTTCGGGGTCTCGATCGACCCGGCGGCCGCCCGCGACCGGAACACGGCTGCTCTGCAGACGGCCCCACGATTCTGGTACCTCTACGGCCGGTGATCGGAAGATGACCGCCCAGAATTGGCTTCGCGCCGCCATCCTGCTCGTGATCCCCAGCGCGTTGCTGGGTCGCGCCGTCGCTGCCCAGACACCAGAACCGGCCGCGAGCGCGGAGCCGATTCGCATTACGTCGTGCCGTGCCCAAGTCAAGCCGGGGACACGGCGCGCCGCCGCGCAAGGCGTGGCAATCGTATCGTTTGCCGTCGACGACGCCAGCGCCGCCGATGTGGTGCGGTTTCGGCTCGTCCTCGCGCACGGCGCCGTCGGTACCTTCGTCGCCCGCGGTTCGTTTTCGCCCGGCACGCTGATCAGAGACCGGCATCTGCCGATGGAACTCGGCACGGAATCGGCGTCCTATAAAGAGCGCTGGACCGGCTGCCGCGTCATCGAGGCGCACTTCGTCGATGGTTCGTCGTGGCGTGCGCCGGCCTGAGGGTTCGCGCCTGGGCTCCGCTCAGCGCTCTGCTCGTGTTCGTGCTCACCGCGGCGCGGGCCATGGCGCAGACGCCGGCCTCCGTCCCGGTGCCGTCGCCGACGCCGGAACGGTGGAGCGTTCACGTGCAAGCCACAGACACGCAGCAGTACCATGGTGGATTTCCGGCTGCGTATTCGGGGCCGCAGAGTCTGAGCGCGCGGCCCGACACGGCGAAGACGATCGACGCGACGCTCTTCCTCGGGACGCGTCTCTGGAAAAGTGCGGAACTGTATCTCGATCCGGAACTCGACCAAGGCTTTGGCTTGGGGCTGCCGGGCGCGCCGGGGATGCCGTACAACGGAACCTTCGGCGTCGCCGGATTTCTCAACGGTGAAGACTACAAGGTCGGGCGCGCCAGCGCGTACGGCCGCATTCAGCGTGCCTTCGTACGGCAGACGTTCGAGTTCGGTGGCGAGCAGCAGAAGATCGACCCCGACCTCAACCAGCTCGGCGGCGCCGAGGACGCGCGGCACCTCACGCTGACCGCCGGAAAGTTCGCGGCGACCGACGTGTTCGACACCAACGTATACGCGCACGACAGCAAGAACGACTTCCTCAACTGGGCAGTCATCGACATGGGGGCATTCGACTACGCCGCCGATGCGTGGGGGTACACCTATGGTGCGAGCGCGGAGTTCGTCAACGCGCATTCCGCCTTCCGCGCGGGAGTCTTCCAACTCTCGCTGGTCCCGAATCAGATCGCGATCGAGCCGGTCCCGTTTCGTCAGTACTCACCGATCGTGGAGTTCGAGCAGCGTACCAGCCTCTTCGGCGGACATTCCGGCTCGGTGAAGGCGCTCGTCTACGGCGATGACGGATATATAGGCTCATACGCCGACGCGCTCGCCGCGGCGGCAAAGACCGGAAGCGTGCCGAACACCGCCGCGGTGCGAACCGCCAAGCATTGGAAAGTCGGCGCCGGACTCAACCTAGCCCAGGAGATCGCCCCGCACGTGGGCGTCTTCGGCCGTCTCAGTGCGATGAACGGCACCTACGAAGCCTATGACTTTTCCGATATCGACCGTTCGATCTCGGGCGGGCTTTCCATCGACGGCGGTCTCTTCCACCGGCCGAACGACGCGTTCGGGCTGGCCGGCGTCGCCAATAGCTTGGCGGCGCCCGCGCGGCAGTATTTTGCCGCCGGGGGGCTCGGGATCCTGATCGGCGACGGCGGCCTCTCGTATGGCGGCGAAAACATTCTCGAGACGTACTACAAGGCCGGGCTTACGCCGAACGCTGCGTTCACCGTCGACTACCAGCGGGTCACGAATCCCGGCTACAACACGGTCCGCGGACCGGTCTCGGTGTACGGTGTGCGGTTCCATGCGCAGTACTAAGGAGAAGCTTGCAGGGTGGCAAGCGAGCGCTGAAACGAAGCCGAGCGAAGCCGTGAACCGCGCGTCCACCCGAGGCGTCTTCGTCTGCACCGTCGCGCTGCTTGCTGCGATGGTTGGTGACGCCTTGGTCGGCGTTGCGTACACCAATCGCTTACCGAATTTCTCGATCACCTCGCAGACCGCGACGCAGGCCTTGAGTCTGGGCGGCCTCTTTGGACCGGGAACGCTTCTGTCGGTGCTCATCGGGCAGGTGGCGGCAATGTTCTACGACCACGGCACGCTCAAGCATCGCGAAGCCGCGGCCGTCGCCGCGTACGACCAGGCCGCCGCCCAATACACCGGCGCGGTGCTGAGCGGGTTCGAAGACGTCGCCGACACCTTGGCGGCGCTGGCAACGGATGCCGACGGCATGCGGGCAGCCGTGAAATCGGAGCGCGCAGCCGACCACGCGCTGCGCATCCTTCGCGAGCAGCAGAATGTCGGAGCGGTCTCGACGCCGGCCGTCCTCAACGCCGAGCAGACGTACGAGCGGGCCGAACTGACGCTCGTACAGGCGCAGGCGGCGCGTTACGCTGACACCGCAGCGCTCTTCGCCACCTTGGGCGGCGGCTGGTGGAACCGCCGCGAGACGACGCCGCAAAAGTGAGCGCCGCGCTGCGTTTTAGACCGGCGCCTCGACGCTTAACTCGACGCGCCGTTCGGCCGGGATATTCAACTCCGTCGCCAATGTGAGCGCATTGTGCTGCAGCCAGGCGACCAAGCCGCGCTGCCAGCGCGGCAGACCACCGTGCGGCTTCGGAACGACAACGGGATTGGCGTAAACGAACAAGGTCGTCGGTTCGTCGAGGGCGAGCCGTTCGCGGTTGCACTGCCGCAGAATCGGTTCCAGTTTCGGCCGCTCCATGTAGCCGAAACTCGCTTGCACGCGTACGAATCGGTTCGTCAACCGCTCGATCGTGACGCGAGCATCGTCGCTCAGGTATGGCACCGCCTCGTGGGCGATCGTCATCAGGACGAGCTGGTCCTCGGCAATCACCGGCCGCAGCCAGGGGTGCTTTTCGACGAATGGGACCCCGCTCGGGTCGCCCGTGAGAAGCACGATCGAAGCTTGGGGCGACTGCTCCGAGCCGGGATAATCTTTGAGGAATTGTTCGACCGGCGTCTGCACCGCAGCGAGACTGCGTGCCACCGCGCGTCGCCCCGTGAGCCACGTGATGGCGACCAGCGAGATCACCGCGGCGGTCACGAACGGCACCCACGCGCCGTCCAAGAATTTCGGCAGACCGGCGAGGAAGAAGGTCGCATCAAGGGCGGCGAACGCAACCGCGAACGGAATACTCAAGGCCGGGCTCCAGCGCAAGACGCGCGTCGCGACGACGAAAAACACGATGTCCGTTGCGAGCATCGTTGCCGATACGGCCAGACCGAACATCGCCGCCAGGCGTGCGCTGCTCTGAAACGTCACGACCAGCAGGATGCAGACGATGGCCAGGGCGGTATTGACGAGCGGCACGTACACCTGACCCGGCTGGTCTTTCGAGGTGTGGATCACGCGAACGCCTGGGAAGAGGTTGAGCGCCATGGCTTGCTGGGTGAGCGTGAACGCGCCCGAGATGAGCGACTGCGAGGCGATAACCGTCGCCGCGGTCGCCAACGCGACCATCGGCAGTAACGCCCAGCCCGGCGCGAGCGCGTAGAACGGATTGCTGAGCGCCGCCGGGCCGGCCGCGATAACCGCGCCTTGTCCGACATAGTTCAGTACGAGGGCCGGCAGGACGAACGTGTACCAGGCCATCGTGATCGGAATCCGGCCGAAATGGGACATGTCGGCGTAGAGCGCTTCGGCGCCTGTCATGCCGAGAATGATCGCGCCGAAGATGAGGAAGCCGAACACGCCGTGGTGAGTAACGAACCAGACGGCGTGGCCCGGGTTGAGGGCGGCAAGAATCGCGGGGTGCTTGAAGATGGCCAGCGCGCCCGCGATGCCGATGGCCGCGAACCAGAGCATCATCACCGGGCCGAAGATCGCCCCGACACGCTGCGTACCGCGAAATTGAATCGCGAACAACCCGACCAAAATGCCGGCCGAGAGCGGAACGATCATGGGTTGAGCGGCCTTGGTGGCGACGCTGAGACCTTCGACGGCGGAGATGACGGAGATTGCCGGCGTAATCATCCCGTCGCCGATGATCATGGCGGCCCCGATCACAACCACCCAGACCAGCCAGTCGGCGCGCATCGGCACGCCCAGGAGCTTGGGAGGTTCGGCGCGAGCCAGCAGCGCGAGAATCCCGCCCTCGCCGTCGTGGTCGATCCGCATCAGGACGGTGACGTACTTGATGCAGACGACGAAGACGAGCGTCCAGACCAGGAGCGAAACGATGCCGAGTGTATTCTCGAGCGTCGGCTTCGCCTGCGCGGTCGAAAAGCAGGTCTGCAGCGTGTACAGCGGGCTCGTTCCGATATCGCCGAACACGATGCCGAGCGCGGCTACTGCGAGAGGACCAGCCGGCCGGCTCGAGCGCATGAGGCGACCTTAGACCAGCGCCGCTCGAAGCCTGGGAAGTGCGCGTTCCCCTAGAACTTCACGATCGACTCGAAGGCCAGACTTTCGAGGTGGTTCTGCGGTACGCCGTTGTTGCTGACCCACGGGTGGACGTTTGAAGTGTCTTCGCGGCCTTCGAGCCGGAACAACAGTGCCGCCGACGGCGCGTACGCGAGCGTGATGGTACCTTCATTCCAGCGCTGCGAGTACGTCGTTCGATAACCGGAGAGATCGTTGAAGAACTCGTACCGCCCGGTCAGGGTGATCTTGTTGACGTTGGCACTGGCGTAGCCGGCTAAGCCGTTCCAGGCCGCACCGACGGTCGGATTTCCGGCCGGATCCAAGAGCGCGTTGCCTTGACTGCCGGTGTCGTAATTGAGCGTCCCGGTCATCACCGGACCGAACTTGTAGCTCACCACCGTATCGCTCAGATACCGTTTGCCGGTGACGCCCGACCAGTTGTTGGGGATGCCGTTGACGTCGATGACGCTGTCGTGGTAGCCGTACGCCGTCTGCTCGGTTCCGTCATAGCCTTGCGTGCTGGCGGTGAGGTTCTTGTTGGTGTAGGCGAGTCCGGCTTCGATGGTCGGGGAACCGGAGCCGTTGCCCTTGGTGTTGTCCCAGCCGTTGTTGACCCCGCCGATGATCGAGAAGTTGGAGTTGGCGGCGTAGGTCAACCGCACGCCGGTGTGCGTGAAGGGGACGGCATAGCCGAACAGGATCGAGCGCGAGAAGTCGAGGTTGCTCGGACTCTCGAGGACTTCGGCACCGGCCAGAGTGCTGAATTTGCCGACCAGCAGGGTGAATTTACCGGTCGCGTACGAGAGGTAGG
Source organism: Vulcanimicrobiota bacterium (assembly GCA_003161555.1). GTDB lineage: Bacteria > Vulcanimicrobiota > Vulcanimicrobiia > Vulcanimicrobiales > Vulcanimicrobiaceae > Vulcanimicrobium > Vulcanimicrobium vanleeuwenhoeki. Next base: position 7,257 of record PMOG01000005.1, read on the forward strand.
CGTTGGTCACGTCGACGCCGACGAAGTTGGCGGTCGGCCAGGAGGCGAGGACGTTGGCATCTTGGCCCAAGGTCAGCTCGAGTTTGCCTCCCAGCGTGCCGTTTTTGACCAGCTGAAAGTTGAGCGCGTTGAACATCGGCGTATCGTGCGAGGTGTCGAAGACGCGCGAGTTGGTGCCGTCGGCGAACTGAAACGACTTCGAGGTGAACACCTGCGAATACGACCCGTCGGCAAAGCCGCTGAGCTGCCAGGTCGGCGGCGGCGGTGAAGGCGACGGCGCCGGCGAGGGTGTCGGCGACGGCGAAGCTGCGGCCGGTGCGGCTGCGGACGGAGTCGATTGCGCGAGCACCTGCGCGTCGGGAGTCGATTGCGCGAGTACCGGAGCTGCGTACAGAACGCATCCGGCGATGAAGGCCGCGGCGACGAGTTTCAAACCCCCTCCTAAAGTGAGGCATCGGAAAAACTCATTCTAGTGGGCTGGGGTCTCGCCGCCATTGGGGATTTGATGAACGGAAGGCACACTCGCTACGACGTGTGTAAGCGACGGTCGCGCGAACGCTTACGTTTCCCGGCCGCGCGGAAGAACGAAATGCACTTCAGCAGGCCAAATGGCGAAGGTGCGCGATCAGCGGCTGCGTTGGATCGCGCGAAGATCTTGCGATGTCACCCAGCCGTAGCGACCCTTGTTGGGTCCGCTGGTCAGCCGAATGCCGACCGCATCGAGCGGATCGGCGACGTATTTCGGCTTGACCACACCCGGATCGCACTGCACGACCAGCGCCCGGGTCCCCGGCTTCGCCAAGAGCGAGTGCTCCAGCACGTCGCGGGTATCGCGCCAGGAGCCCGCCGCATAATCGATGACGCGCTGCTTCGAATCCCAGACGAAAACGTCCGGATCGATCTCCTCGGACTTGAGGATGACCGTGCTGCCGGCGACCGCGGCGCACGGCGCGGCCATCGCGGGGATGCTCAGCAAGAGCAGGATGGCACTGGCCTCGAGGACACGGCGGACCACGACGCGCGATGCGACGAACCCGCGCGACGCTCCTCCGGCAGATTCCCGCACGTGGGGCGGCGCGAACGGAAACGCTCGTGACATCGTTGCGGGTACCAACACAACGTGAAGAAACTCACACGCACTTTGCTTGCCGGTGCCGGGCTCACCGGCGCCATGGCTGCGACGAACCGGGCGCTGCAGAACACACCGCTGCCGACGAATGCGCTCGGCGGCACGCGCAGGCCCTGGAACTGGCGCGGACACGAGATCTTCGCTACCGAAGCAGGCGAGGGGTCGCTCGTTATCTTGGTGCACGGGATCTCTGTCGGCGCATCCTCATATGAGTACCGCAACCTCTTCGGGCGGCTCGTCCGGCGGCATCGCGTTGTCGCCTTCGACTTCGTGGGCTGCGGGCTTTCCGACAAGCCGCGCCTCGCCTACAGTGCCGAACCGTTCGTCGAGATGATCGTTGACGCGGTGCAGGCGATGGGGGCCGAGAGCGCCGCGGTCGTCGCGTCGTCGTTGGGAGCGGCGTTCGCGATCCGTTCGGCCGCCCGTGCTCACGGCCGCATCGAACGGCTGGCGGTCATCTGCCCGAGCGGCCTATCCGGCACGCTCGACTCCGGTCCGCGCGGCGCGCAAGCCGCGCTCCCGGCCCTGATCCGTTCGCCGATCCTGGGCGAAACGATGTTCAACGCGCTGGCCTCGAAACCGTCGATCCGCTGGTTTCTCCGTCATCGCGTCTACGCCGACCCGGCGCGCGTCACCGCGGAGATCGTCGATCACTACTACGCCGTCACGCACCAGCCCGGAGCACGCTTCGTGCCGGCCGCCTTCGTCGGCGGCGCGCTCGACTGCGACGTCGCGCGCGATCTTCCGTTCCTGGGCATGCCGATGCTCGTGCTTTGGGGCGAACGCGCCCCGGCGGTCGCGCCGCGCAGCCACGCCGACGAATTCGTGCGCTTGACGACCGACGCGCGGCTGGTCACGTTCGCGAACAGCGGCCTGCTGCCGCACGAAGAAGAGCCCGAGGCCGTCGCCGAGGCGCTCGAGGCCTTTCTCCAAACACGAGTACCTGAGCCCACCTGATCGCTGAGGTTCCCTATGCTCGCCGCCGTGATCGCCGCCTTCGCCGTCGCCGGCGCAGTGCCGACGCCTCAGGCCACTGCTCCCGGAGGGCACGCCGACTGCGTGCGCGCACGGTCGTTCGCACGACGCGGAATCGACGAGGCGAACCTTAGCCGGCAATTCTACGACCGGGGTGATCCGAAGCAGGCCGGTTCGACTGCCGAGCGCGCGACGATCGATCTGCTCTCGAGCCGCAACCTGGGCATTGAGCGATGCGATTCGTCCGCGCACCCCCGCCGGCTCGACGTGTATCGCGCGGTCGGCGCCGCCGGTTCGACGTTAGCATTGGCGACCGGCGGCTCGCCGGCCGAACGGGCGCTCCGGCTTCAAGAAGCGATACGAATGCAATCGATCGTACGGGGATTTTACCGGCCCGATACGCCGGCCTATCGCGCGGTCACGCGCGACGTGGCGTTCCTCCAACAGAAGTACACCGAACAGGTTCTGCTCGCCGAGAAGCATCCGTCCGGTACGACGCGCTTCGCTGCGCCGGTACCGGGCCGGCCGACGCCGCGGGCGACCGACACGCCGCAGCCGGTCGAGCAGACGAACTCATCCCCGGGACCGTTTTCGCCACCGACGACCTGCGCCCGACCGAACGTTCCCCCTTTGGTCGTTCGCGCTGTTGAGCCCGTAATGCCCGCACTGGCTGCGCAGCAACGGATAACCGGAGACGTTACCGTCGAGATATCGCTCGACGCGCAAAGCCAGATCCTCAAACTCACGATCGTCAGCAGCCCGAGCACAATCGTGAACGCGGCCGCGCTCGACGCGACGCAGCGATCGACGTTTCAGACGGAGATTCGCGACTGCCGTCCTCTTCCGTCAACCCTTCGGTTCATCGTGACCTTCGCCGCGCAGTGAGCCCGCGAGACGTTCCTCGCGCCGCAGCGCGCGCCGGCTTAGCGCCGGCGCCTCACGCTGGCGGCGTACACCGCGCCGGTGACGGCGACCGAGCGCGATCCGTTGAGGCCGGTGTTGCTGCCGGCGATGGTGGCGACCGGTGCTTCGTTGAGCGTACCCGACGGGTTCGCGGCGAACTCTGCGATGACGTTCGAAAGGTCGTTCGCCGCGTAGATCGCGCCCGACGCGTCGACCGCCATGCCGTCGTTGCCGCCGTCGAGCCCCGTGCTGGCGCCCGTGATCGTCGCGGTCGGTGCCTCGCTCACGGTCCCGACCGGGTTCGGCGGAAACTCATAGATGTGCGCCGTGTCGAGCGTGTAGATATTTCCGCTGGAGTCGAGCGCGATGCCCCACGGATAGGACAGGCCGGTCGTGCCATTCCGCGGGATGTTCGCGACCGGCGCTTCGTTGAGCGCTCCGCTCGGGTTCGGCGCGAACACGAGGATGCCGCGAACGTTGTCCGTCACGTAGATGCGCCCGGTCACATCGAATGCGAAGTTGTGAATCTCCGCGAGAAGTGTATTGCTGCCGGAGATCGTCGCGATCGGCGTGGTGACCGTGCCGACGGGATTCGCCGCGAAGACGAAAATTTCGCCGGGAGTTGCGACGTAGATTTTCCCGGTCGCATCGACGCCGACCCCGTACGGCGTAACGCCGCCATCGATCGCGCCGACATTGATCGTCGCCGTCGGTGCTTCGTTCAGCGTACCGACGGGGTTCGCCGGATAGACGGTTACCGTCAGCGTGTTCGCGACGTAGATGTTCCCGGCGGCGTCAAGGGCGTCCGAGATCGGGGCTCCAAGCCCGGTGCTGCTGCCGCTGATCGTGCCGATCGGCGTTTGGTTCGGCGTTCCCGCGGTCGCAGCCGCGTAGGACGTGATGCTGTTGCTGCCCTGATCCGCGACGTAGACGTGCGCCGACGGCGCCGGCGAGGCCGTCGCAGTGGGTGACGGCGTCGGCGTCGGCGTATGGGGCTCAACATGCGCCGAGCCGCCCGAACTGCTGCAGGCGGCGAGGGCGGCGACCGAGATCAGGAGCGCCGCACGGACGGCCGCGGATGGGCCGGTCAGGTGCCGCGGAGAGCAGCCATCGTCATGAGCGAGGCGTTTGCTCACGGCTCGGGCTGATTCCCGTTTGTCCATCGGGCATCGAAACGGAGGTCGCCGTCGGGATCGGGCGGAGCGGCGTTGAGGCAATGCCCGGCGCCGTCCAGGCATTCATACTGTACGTGGATCAGCGTGCCGCCCGCCGGCCAGGGCGATGCGGGCGGCGGTGCGATCCCGCTGACGGTGTCGCCGCCGAGGTCGCCTTCGTGGGCCGGCGCCGCCAGCGCGTCGCCGCTGGTCGGATTTTCCGCGCCGCCGTCTTTGCGACCGACCGGCGCGCTGTACGGCGGCTCGGCGAATAGCCGCAGCGTGAGGTACTGTTGGCGCTGCGCCAGCAGCTGGACACCCGCGGCGTCGAGGACGTCCACCCGCACCCGCAGCGAGAGCCGCGATTCTTGGACGAAGCCGCTGCACTGCAGCCACGCGATCGCGTCCGGACCCGCTGCCGGCGCGGCCGATGCGCACACCGGCGGCGCGAGCGTCGTCGGAACGACGGTGTAGGAGAGCGTGAACCCGGGCGCCGCCGCCCCGACGTTTGCCGCGAACGTCCTCACCAGCGGGTTAGGGATCGCGGCGATGGCGGCGGTATAGTTTCCGAGCACGGGCGGCGAGCCGGCGAACGGCTGCGGCGACGCGAGCGCCGCGGCCGCAAGCGTCATCGACGCCTGGAGCTGATTTTGGTAGTCGGCAACCGCGTCGTGCATCGCAGCCTCGACGGCCCGATTCGCGGCGGCCTGTACGCCCGCGCGTCCGAACGTCGCGGCCGCATCGAGCAGCACGGTCGCCATGACGCCGAGCGCGACCACGAACCACAGCGCGGTGCCGAGCACGTCACATCCTCGCCGGCGTCAGGACATCACGCACCAGCCGCTGTCCCGGCGGAAAGACCGACGGCGGCAGCGTCTGAACGAGTGTGACGG
>PMOG01000175.1 GCA_003161555.1 Vulcanimicrobiota bacterium
ACACGATCCAGACGTTCGGCACCGGCGTGCTCTCGCAGATCGAGATCGCCGTCTACCTCAAGGACGGGGTCGACGACAACAAGGCCCAGGAACTGGCCTCGCGGTTGGCTTCCGACCCGCGCATTCTCTCGGCGACGTACGTCCCCAAGGCCGTCGGCCTCAAACGCATGCAGACGGTGCTGGGCCGCGACTTCGACACCTCGCTGCTGANNACGTATCACGTCAAGGTGAAGGATCCCGACCTGGTGCCGGCCGTCGCCGCGTCGATCGCCCGCGATCCGCTGGTCGCTAAGACCGACTACGCCGCCGACACGGTCCAGAAGCTGCTGAAGGTCGCGACCGTGCTCGGACGCGCCGGCATCGTGCTGATCGCGCTGCTTTCGCTCTCGGCCGCGATCGTGATCGCGAATACGATCCGGCTCACCGTGTTCGCGCGCCGGCGTGAGATCGCGATCATGCAACTGGTCGGCGCCACCAACATGTACATCCGGCTGCCGTTCATCGCCGAGGGGATGCTCGCCGGCATCCTCGGCGCCGCAGTCGCGATCGGGGTGCTGGCGCTGGCCGACACGCAGATCGTGCCGAAACTCTCGCAGACGCTGCAGTTCGTCACCTTCCAGGTCAACGCGCCGCTGCTCTCGGTCGAACTGCTGGGTGTGGGCGCGGCGGTCGGGCTGATCGCCTCGTGGCTCTCCGTCGGACGCTACCTGCGCACGTGAGCCTCACCCGCCGGCTCGTCGCCCTCGGGCTCGTTCTCGCGGTGCTGCCCGTCACCGGGCTGGCGAAGAGTCGGGTCGACGACAAGATCGCGGCGCAGAAAGCCAAGCTGCACGCCGTGCACGAGCGGCTCAACGCCAAGCGCAGCCAGCTCGATCAAGCCAAGGCGCGCGTCGGCACGATCGCCTCGCAGCTCGCGCAGGCGAACAGCAACATCACCGCGGTCAACGGCCACCTCGACGAAATCCGCGGCCGGATCAAATCGACGCAGCGTAAGCTCGCTTGGAACGAGATCCAGCTCGCCGCCGCGCAGCAGACGCTGCGGCGCCATGAAGACGCGCTCAACCGCCGGCTGGTCGATGCCTACGAGCACGGCGACCTCGGCTACGTCGACGTGCTGCTCAGCGCGCGTTCGTTCGGCGACTTCGTCGAGCGCTGGAACGACATCCGGTATCTGGTGAAGGCCAACGAAGTGACGATTCGCGCGCGTCAGACCGACGAAGCGCACGTCGTCTCGATCAAGGATAACTTGCTCGGCACGCAGTCGGAACTGCAGGGCGAACAGGCCCAGGCCGACCAGCAGCGGCTCGCGCTCGACGCGCTGGCGCAGCAGCGCAAGATTCTTCTCGCCGCCGCCGATGCGACGCGCGTCTCGGTGCAGACCGAAGTCAACGAGCTCGACGAAGAGTCCGCCGCCTCGGAAGCCGCGCTCGAAGAGCTGATCCGCGCCAAGCAGGCTGAGGAAGAGGCGCGCCGCCTCGCCGCGCGCCGNNTCGTGGCCGGCCTCGGGGCCGATCACCTCACCGTTCGGGATGCGCAACAACCCCGTCACGCACGTCTTCATCCTCCACGCCGGGATCGACATCGCCGTCGCGAGCGGCACGACGGTTGCCGCCGCCGCCGACGGTCGCGTGATCGTCGCCGGCTGGGACGACGGCGGCTGCGGCTACATGGTCGTGCTCGACCACGGCGGCCGGCTCGCGACGCAGTACTGCCACCTCTCGCAGATCTTCGTCGGCGTCGGTCAGGAAGTGCAGCGCGGCCAAGCGATCGCGGCCTCCGGTTCCACGGGCCACTCCACCGGCCCGCACCTTCACTTCGGCGTCCGCGTCGACGGCCGCCCCGTCGACCCTATGACCTACTTGCGCTAACGCGCGAGCTACATCGGCGGTGTGATCGAGACGTTTTCGCCGAATCTGGTGAACCGCATGATGTCGGCACCGGTATCGATGCGGACGATGCGCTGCCGGCCGTCGACGTAGATCATCGTCGTCTTCTTGTTGGCGAGATCCGTCGTCCGATAGGCGTGCAGCGGGACGCCGTCGACCACTTTCATGCCGAGATCGGCCACGCTGTACTTGCCTTTGCTCGCCTGAAGGGTGTGCAAGAGATCGGCCCGCGTCAACATCGGGTTGACTCCGGGGAGCTTCTGCCACGCTCCGTTCAGCTTGAAATAGGTCGTCTGACCGATGGCGATCATTTCGCCGCTCTTCATGACGATGTGCATGCGGTCGGGAGTCACAACGTCGCCGTCGATCACGTTGCCGTTAACCATGTTCATGCGCATGTGGTACGACGGCTGCTTGAACGTGTTCAACAGCGCATTTTCGAGATCACCGCCGGCGTCGGCGCGGGCCGGAAGCGCGCTCATGGCGGTGAACGCGATGGTCGCCAGCAGGCCGACTGAAATGGAGAAGGATCGCACGCGGAGCCCTCCGGACGTTTGGTCAGGGTGAGTATCGTAGCGGCGGTATTCGAACCCTCCCGCCGCTCCGCAAGGCGGCGGCCCGCGGCGGATCAGGCCTGTTCGAGGGCGGTGACGATCGCTTCGCGCGCCTCTTGGACGTCTTCATCGGTCTTATTCTCAAGGCCGATCAACCGATTGTCCGCCTGCTCGAGCGCGAGGATCAGGGCGTCGAGCTTCGAGTTCATCGCGGCGGTATCGCGGCTCTGAGCGTTGTTCAGCACGAACACCATCAAGAACGTGACGATCGTCGTGCCGGTGTTGATCACCAGTTGCCACGCGTCGGAGAAATGGTAATACGGTCCGCTCAGCGCCCAGATGACGACGACGGCAAAGGCCGCGAACGTCGCCGCTGGACTCGAGACGAAGGTGTTCACGGCCTTTGCGAAGTGTCCGAACGTCCCGGCGAGCGTCGTGTGGTGATGAGAGGGCGCCTTAGGAGTTAGCGTGTCGGTAGCCATTGGCGCCCATATACCCGGATTTGCGGCGGTCGGCCGCCTGCTAACGCTGGAGCGGCTTCGCGGTCAGCTCGTCGGCTAAGGCGCGGGCCTTGGCGCGAACGAGGTCACGGATCTCGCGGACGCGTTCGGGCGGTTGGCCTTTGGGATCCGGAAGGCCCCAGTCGTCGTCGATCCGGTCGACCCCCTCGACGTCGCAGCCCATCGTGATCACCCGGCTTGCGCGCGTCGCAACCGCAGGGTCGACAAGCTTCGGGCGTGCGCCGCTGACGTCGATGCCGTCTTCGCGCATCACCGCGACGACGCCGGGATCGGGCCGGTCCGCTGCGATCGTCCCGGCGGACGCCACCTCCACCGCGTCGCCGGCGAACGCGCGCAGATAGGCCTCCGCCATCTGACTACGCCCCGTGTTATGTCGGCAGACGAACAGTACGAGCGGCTTCTCCATTGTCGTAACCTCAGAGTTCGACGTGCGCGGCCCGGGCGCGCGGGTAGAGCCAGGCGAAGAGCGCGGTCGCCGCAAGCGCGCCGAGAAGCTCCGCTGCGATGAACGGCAGCACGTCGAGTGGACGAATGCCGGCGAACGTGTCGCTGAGCGAACGCGCAACGGTGACGGCGGGGTTTGCGAACGACGTCGACGACGTGAACCAATAGGCGCCGACGATGTAGGCCGCAACCGCGAACGGCGTCGCGGTCGTGCGCGAGCGAACGCAGCCCCAGATGACGGTCAGCAGACCGAACGTCGCGATGAACTCACCGAGCAGCTGCGCTCCGCCCGCGCGCACGTGATGCGAAGCGAACCACGGCGGCAAACCGAACATCATGTTCGCCAGTGCGACGCCGCACAACCCGCCGCCGAACTGGGCGCCCAGGTATGCCGGTACGTCGCGCCACGCCAAGCCGCGCTGCCACGCATCCGCTAGCGTCACGGCGGGATTGAAATGCGCGCCCGAGATCGGAGCGAACGCGAGGATCAGCGCCGCCAACGCGCCGCCGGTCGCGAGCGTGTTCGCGAGCAGCGCGATCGCGACGTTGCCGCCGGCCAAGCGTTCCGCCATGATTCCGGAACCGACCACTGCCGCCAAGAGCAGCGCCGTTCCGACCCCCTCCGCTGCAGCCCGGCGCGCCAGCGTCATGCCGGCGGCGGAACCGACGTCATTGCCGCGCTCGCGCGAAGCAGCCCGCCTGGATGCCGCTCCGGCGCTGCGCGAGGCAGCGTTCGAACTCTGCGATCGCGAGGTGCGCGCGGGCACGATCGAGCGCGACCGGTCGACTGAGCTGCACGCGAAACCACTCGACGTTCGGCACGTAACCGAGGGCGATCCGTATGCGCTGCACGAGGCTTCCGACGCGCCCCAAGGCGCGACTCACGCGCAGCATGTCTCGCCGGCGGCGACTGCGGCCTCGGTGCGGCAGCAGGTGGTGTCCTCGTTGTCGCGATTCTCGGTATCCTCGTGCACGACGTAGGTCTCCCAGCGGCGGCCTTCGGGGTCGCTCGCCCACACCTTCGTCTGCGTCGCGTAGCAGCATGTCTCTTCGCGTTCGATGTCGACCGCGTGGCCTGCTGCTTGCAGTCGCGCGATCTGTGCGTCGACGGCTTCGGCCGATTCGACGACGATGCCGAAGTGCTGGCCGCGGCCGGCCTGCGCGTCCGTGTCGAGATCGAGTGCGAGTTCGAGACCGGGCTGTTCGGTGATGAACAAGGCGTAATCCGGAAGCACCTTCGCCGGAGTCGCGCCGAGCAGCGTCGAGTAGAACGCGACGCTGGCGTCGAGGTCGCGCGTGGCGAGGTTCAGGTGCATTTTCATGCGAGGACTCCCAGCGGAAGCACGGCCGCGAGCGCGGCCTCGAGACGGTCGCGTACGCCCGTACGCAGCGAGTAGTAACCCCAGGTCCCACGGCGGATCGAATCGACGAGTTCCGCCTCCTTGAGGATCTTGAGGTGGTGGGAGACGGTCGACTGGTTCAGCCCGAGGCCGGAGGTGAAGTCGCAGACGCACACCTCGTGCTCGGCGCGGGCTAGGGTGGCCAGAATCGCCAGCCGAGCGGGGTCGGCGAGGGCCCGGAACAGCTCCGACTCGCTGGCCAGCGGCTCATCGTAGAGGCGCGTTTCGGGACAGCAGCGCTGCATCGACATATTTCGATTCTAGCCGATTCATCGAAAATCGTCAATGCAACGACCGACAGCGCCTCCCAGGGCGATCTGAGCGTGGCGAGCGACGGTTAAATGCCCGTGTGGACCTGGAACAAAGGGAGCAGCGTCCGGGTTCTACGGATATACTCGTGGTCTGCGCCCCGCTGCTGAAGGATCGCTCTTGATCGCCCGCACTCGTCTGTTGTCCGCCGCCGCCGTGGTGGTGCTTGCCGCCGTGGGCGGGGCCGCCTATGCCAACCGGGCCGCGGCGTCGGTCGACGCGCGTCCGTCGGTCGTGATCGGCGACGGCCAGCGAATCGTCGGGATCGACCTCTCGACGTTCCTGAGCGCCAACGACCCGCAGCGCCAGATGATCGCGTTCGCCTACGAGCGCGTCGAACACGCTTACTACAAGCCGGTCGCCGATGAGATGCTGGTCAACGGCGAAGCGAAGGCGCTCACCGAGTTCCTCAAAACGAAAAAAGTCGCCGCACCGAACGTGCCGCACAGCATGGCGACCGGTGACCGTTCGCACGATCTCTCGATTCTCGAGAGCACGCTGACGTCGGTCCAGAAGCGCTACGCCACCGTCGCCCCGCGCGACATCTTCACGCAAGTCGCGGTCTCGGGGATGCTCGGCGGACTCGGCGACCCGTACACGACATACTTGTCGCCGCAAGAGATCAACGGGCTCGACGAACAGCTGCACGGCGGCGATTTCGCCGGCATCGGCGTCTACATCGTGCAGGATAAGAAGTCGGGCGCGATCCTGGTCGACCCGATCGACGGTAATCCCGCCATCAAAGCCGGCGTGCGTCCCGGCGACATGATCATCGCCGTCGACGGTAAGTCGACCGCGGGCCTGAAGATCGACGCGGTCGAGCGCGAGATTCGCGGACCGGCCGGTACGATTGTGTCGCTGACGATGAAGCGTCCCAAGACGGCCGCGCCGGTAACGGTGCAGGTCGTGCGCGCGCAGATCCACGTACCGTCGGTCAAGGCGAAAGTCGAAGACGGCATCGAGTACGTACGGCTGGCCGACTTCGGCTCGAACTCGGCGCAGGAAGTGCGCGACGCGTTCCTCGACGGCAAGCGTCACAACGTGCACGGCTACATTCTCGACCTGCGTTACAACGGCGGCGGCCTGCTCGATGCGGCCGTCGACATCTCGAGCCTGTTCATTCCGCAGGGCACGATCGTCTCGACGATCGACCGGGCCGGCAACCGCGACGTGCGCAGCGCGACCGGCGACGCCATTGGAACCACGCCCCTGGTCATTCTGGTAAACCGTTATACCGCCAGCGCCTCGGAGATCACGGCCGGCGCGGTCCAGGACTACGGGGTCGGAACAATCCTCGGCGAGACGACGTTCGGTAAAGGCGTTGTCCAGAGTCTCTACACCCTCCCCGACAAGGGCGCGCTCAAGATCACGACCGCCCGCTACGTGACCCCCAAGGGCCGCGACATTCAGCACAAGGGAATCGTGCCCGACATCATCGTCACCCAGCGCGTCGATCTCCCGATTCTCGACACCCCCGCCGACAAGCAGCTCGCGGCTGCCAAAAAGATCATCGAGAGCAAAAAGGACGTCTAATGAAACGCCTCGTTCCCCTGGCCCTTGCCGTACTGCTCGCAGTTGGCTTCAATCCCGGTCCGGCCACCGCCGGCGCGGCGATTTCGCAGCAGCAGGTGCAAGAGCTGATCGAGACTTACGCGCACCTGACCGGCGACTTCTATAAGAAGGTCGACAAGCAGGCCGCGCTCGACGGCGCGCGCACCTCGATGATCGATTACCTCAAGAAGAAGCACGTCGCCAACGCGACACTGCCGGCGATTCGCGCCGACGATGACGATGCGACCAACGCCGAGATTCTCTCGCGCGAAGTGTCGACGGCCGTCTCGGAATACAGCACGCGGCTCGAACCGACCGACTCGCTGTCGGGTTCGACGCAGATCACCTACGCGGCGATCTCTGGTGTGCTCGGCTCGGTGAAGGACCGCTACACCGTCTTTCTCTCGCCTAAGGAATACGCAGCACTGAACGAAGGCCTCGACGGCACGTCGTTCGGCGGCGTCGGCATCTCGTACTCGATCGACGATAAGACGAAGGATCTGCACGTCGAGAACGTGATCCTCGACGGCCCCTCCGACAAAGCCGGACTGCTGCCCGAGGACATCATCGTAGCCGTCGACGGCAAACCCGTTCCCCAGATTCTGCAAGGCGCCGCGACGCTCGAACTGCAGCAGAAAAAAGTGACCACCGTCCTGCGCGGCGATCCCGGCACCAAAGTGCAGCTGACGGTTCAGCGCAACGGCAAAGTGATGGATCCCGTGACGGTCACCCGCGCGACGATCCACCAGCCCAGCGTCAGTTCGAAAATGCTGCCGAACAACGTCGGCTACGTCGATCTCGCGGTCTTCGGGCAGACGACCGGTGAGGAATTGGCGACCGCGCTGCGACGGCTCGACGCGCAGGGCGCGAAGGCCTACGTCCTCGACCTGCGCTACAACGGCGGCGGCTACCTCAACGCTGCGGTCGACGTATCGTCGAAGTTCATCTCGAGCGGTCCGATCGTCAGCGTGCAGTCGCGCGCCGGCGTCGACACGGAGTACGACGCGGAGAACACCGCGATCGCCCCGCGCCCGCTGGCGGTGCTGGTCAACCAGTACACGGCCTCGGCCTCGGAGATCACCGCCGGTGCGATCCAGGATTCCGGCGTCGGTACGCTGGTCGGCGTGAAGACCTTCGGCAAGGGCGTCGTGCAGACGATCTTCCCGATGCGCGACGGCTCAGCCGTGAAGATCACGACCGCCCGCTACTTCACCCCCAAGGGCCGCGACATCAACAGCGTCGGCATCGAACCCGAGATCAAGGCCGATCTACCCAAGGATCTCAAGGGCATCCACATGGGTGACCCCACGACCGATCCGCAGCTGATCGCCGCGATGGCATTCCTCAACGCCCGCATCGCGCAAATGGCCGCCGACACCCCGCCGTCGTCCACGCCGGCAACGGCCCCGACGACAACCCACTAGCCTTCGCGCAACGCGCCGGCTTCAAGCGCCCTCGCCACCACGCGGGGGCGCTTTCGTTTTGCCTTACCTACAATAGAAGCGGGTGTCGGCGCCGCGCAGCGGCTCGGGAGCAATCGACTGATGGATGCCGTGGCTCACAAGCGTGTCGTATGCCACTTGGCGCTCGTTCGACGCTGCAAACAACGCCTTGACTTGAGCCACGCCGTCTGCGTTCGAGGCGATCGGGTGCTGTGCGGCCGTGACTTCTTCCGCCAGCGCGACCGCGATGGCGAGATGCCCGCGTTCGTGCCACGCCAGCGCGCTGTCGAGGCGCGCGAGATTCTCGTCGTCTTTCGCCGAGACCGTCGGCCACGTCGGCTTGGGGAGCTGGATATAGCTCTTCTGCTCGTCAACCGCGGCGACGAACACTCGCCGGCTGGGGTTCGTGCGATCGGGGACCGCCGCAAACTTGTAATAGATCGCGGCGAACGCGACTTCTTTCCCCGACAGCGTCGTCGCCGCGTCGACGCAATTCGCATAGAACTCCGGCTTCACCACAACCGGCACACTCACATCCCCGACCGAAATGCTCCGCGGAGCCTGCCCTTGACAAGCCAACACAAGCGCACAAACGACTGCGAACCGATACATCCTAGCTTTCAGACGGGCACTACGTGAAGTATACTACGTCCACCCGGCGCCTTGCGAGTAAGCGCGGTTTACCTGGCCCATAGTATACTCGCCTTGTGGGAGCGGCATTTCGGATAACGTTTGACGTGGCGAGTATCAGCCTGCCGCCGCTTCCTCCGGCGGTTCCCTATACGACGACGTTCGACGCCGACGCGGATTTGGCCGGGAACGTTGTCGTCGCAGTACAGGCGGAAGGGGGCATTGACGTGCACTTCCTGCGGACCGGAAAGACGTACCGTGTCTCAACGACGATGCGATATCCGTGCGTCCGTTGGATTGATCCGACGCGTGCATTGTTGGTTGATAGTCGGTCTGACATCGGATCGGAGGGCGCGGCCATTGATGAGAGTGGCACGCAGCAGTCCCACCCGCGGATTGGGGAGGCCGTAGAGGACGTAGTCCTGACTGACGGTTACATCGTGGGAACGTATTTTGATGAAGGGGCTTTCGGAGACGACCCTCTTTCAAAGAATGGCGTGGCCGTGTTTCGTCGTGACGGCGCGTACGAATGGGGTTGGAACGAATCAAGGTCGGACGAGATTCCATGGGTCTACGATTGCTACGCGGCGGGCGGCGGCGACGGCGACACGATCGGCGTGTGGATCTACACGCAGTTTCAAGATTCCCGCTATGCGTTCGGCATACTCGACATCGCGCAACGGTCGGTTCGACTCTTTCAACTGCCCGATACAATTTTCGACCGCGTTCTGGCGCTGACATCGACTCCGGAGGGAGTCTGGATTTTTGCGACCCGCAGCTGGGATGAAGACCGAGAGGAGCGCATCGTCGCCTGGCGCCCTGGAACCGACCAATACACCACCGTGAGTTCGCCGGGAAATCTTACGCGCGGACTCCGCGGTGGTCGGTTCCTTCGGAAGACGGACACGGGCCTTGATCTTGTGACGGTCTCGGCTCAGGCAAGCGCACCGAACGGTGCGCCCGCCTTCGACGCCGGCGGCTTACGCGCTTATTTCCGCCCGAATTCTTGAGCGAGAACCTACACGTCCAAGAGCCGAGCAAGAAGGCCGAGGACAGCTGACGTGGTCCCCTCCGGGGCACGCCCGACAAGAACGGCTCGACGCGCTTCATAGTCTTGGCTCTTGCAGTGATCCGCAAGCACGACGCCGGTAACGCCGCAACCAGCAGGCAACGTCACCTCAAACGGATAGCCCTTAGCCTGATTCGTTATTGGCGACATGATGGCAAGCCCTGACCGCTGATTATACGCGGACGGCGACAACACAAGAGCAGGCCGTCGGCCAGCCTGCTCGTGCCCGACTCTTGGATCGAGGGTCACGGTTACGAGATCGCCGCGTTCCGGAATGTACGGAGCGCTACCAGATTTCTTTGCCGACAAGGACCTCAGACGACTCTCCATGGCGGTTTTCAGGCGTGATCATCGATATAAGCTCGTCGAGGGAAGGCGTGTCCTCGTTTCGGACCAGCACCAGCTTCCCGTTCTCGACAGAAACGTCGACGTAATCGCCTTCCGCTAAGTGTGCCCCCTCGAGTGCGAACTTAGGGATTCTCACGCCGAGGCTGTTGCCCCACTTTGAAATGGCTGCCCTCATAACGTCTCTAGGATATACATTGTATATCGTGGCGTCAAGGGCAATCCGAGCCCTATTTGCAGTCGAGGCGGATGTCGTCGCCGCGGAGGTTGGCGGGGGCGCGGGATTGGCGGACGCCGTGGGCGGTGAGGGCGTCGTATTCTCTTTGGCGCGCGTCGAGCAGTGCGGCGAATGGCGTGAGGGCCGCGCGCGGATCTACGTTGGCCGGCACGGTGTGTTTCAGCGCGGTGACTTCGGCGGCCGATTCGACGGCGATCGCGAGGTGGCCGCGCTCGTGGATGACGAGGTCGTCGTAGAGTCGATCGGCCGCTTGAATCTCGGCCGACGACATGTACGGCCACGAGATGCGCGGGATCTCGACGTAGCTCTTCTCCGTGTCGACGGCAACCACCAGGAGACGCAGATCCGGATCGGATGGGTCGGGCACCGCGCCGTAGTGATAGAAGACGTGCGCGACGGCGATTTCCTTGCCGGACAGCTGCGCCGCCGCGTCGTCACAGTCTTTGAAGCTGCGCTGATGAACGACCAGGCCGAAGGTCATGCCGCTCACCACGACGCTCTGCGTCGGCGCGGCGTCGAACGCCAGCAGCGTCGCCAACATGATCGCAACCGCGTTCATTGGCTGACACTCGCGCGATCGAGACTACTGGGGCCCGGTCGCGAAAACAAGGTCGCACCGAACATCGCTCGTCCGACCTCGTCGAAGGTAGTGAACGACGTGCACGCGATCCCGCGTTCGTTGCAGTGCCGTTCGAGGGCGCGGCCCTTCTTTGCGAAGCGCGTGTCGGCAGCGAGCGCAGCTTCGAAGTCGCTGATTCCGTCGCCGATGTAGACCGTGGGCTTTCCCGCTTTGTGGGCCGCGCGGACGCGCGCGGCTTTGTCGTGCCCGTTGTCGGACTCATCCACGAAGGACAGGCGCCAACCTGCGGGATCGAAGGTCACGTCGTTCGCGACGATCGGCACCTGCACGCCGAGTCGGTGCAGCCGCGGTTCGATCATCTGCCGCAAGCCCGAGGACACGACGGTGACCTCGGAGCCGGCAGCTTTCGCGGCATCGACGAAGGCGAGGAACGAGGGGTCGATGTGCGCCTCTCGCTCGACGAGCGCGAACGCCTCCTCTGGAGGCATGTGAATCAGCGCGGCTTGCCGTTCGAGCGCGCGCCGCAACGTGCACGTGCCGTTTGCAATGTCGGCTTCAATGGCATCCCAAGGGCCATCGCCGGCCGAACTTCGGACCAGCAAGTCGAAGGTGTCGACGTTGGTGATCGTGCCGTCGTAGTCGACGAAGATGGCGAGTGCACCCGGCTGGGCCGGATGCACTTAGCTCTTCTTTCGCGTCGAGGCGGCTTTCTTCGCCGACGATGCGGCGCGGGGGCTCGAGGACTTCTTGGCCCGAGCGGGCGCCTTCGCTTCGGTCGCGGTGGCCGTTGCCTTGGGCGTCGCGGTCTTGCGCGTGCTGCTGGCCTTCTTGGCTACGCCCGCGGTCGATGTCGCGCTGGTCTTGCGCGCGCGGGCGGTCGACTTCGGCGCTACGGCAACGGGAGCGGACGCCTCGGCAGCGGCCGGCTTGCGACGTCCGCCGCGGCGTGCGGCAGCCGTCGTATCGACCTTCGGACCTTCTTCGACGCGCGCGGTCGGCGCGGGCAGTGCGCGCACCGGAGCGGCCGCTTCGAGCGAACCTCCGCGAGTCGGCGTGCTTTCGCTCGCCGCCGTGCGCGGACGGCGCGACGGGCGTGCGGTCTTGACGGGTTCGGCCGGCAGCGTGATCACCGGCGGCGGCGGCGGGCTGATCGCCACGTCGCCGCGTTTGCGGTTCCACGGTGCGATCGCACGCGATGGCGGCGGGGGCGATGTCTCGCCGGTCGCATGCGCGGCTCCGCCGCTATCGACGCGGAAGATGTGGCGATCGGGCACGGCCGGCTGCTGCGGGCTCTCGCCCGCGGCGACGGCCGATCCTTCAACGCCGCTTCTGCCGCGTCCACCGCGACGGCGACGACGGCGGCGACGCTTGCGCTCACTGTTTTCGCCGATCGCGTCGGCCGTAATGCCGACGGCGACGGCCGCGACGTCTTCGCTCTCGTCTTCGTCGGTGTCCGCATCGAGCGCGACGCGGCCCTGTTGTTCGACCACGCCCACGTAGGCGGGATTGGCGGCGTTGGCCGCGACTTCACCGGCACCACCGCGACCGCGACGCCGGCGACGGCGACGGCGCTTGCCGCCGGCCTCGTCGACTTCACCGTTCGTGGACGGCGCCGCACCATTGGCCGCCGCTGCGGCGGCCGGGATCGACACCGATTTGGCCGACGCCGCAGCGGCCGGCGTGACCGCGCGGCCGGGGCTCGAGCGTTGTCCGGTCGGCGGAGCGCTGCCCGCGCCGACGCGGTCGCCCGAAAGTTTTTCGCCCGGCATCACGCCGCCGATGCGCGTACCCGAAAGCGATTCGCCGGGCAGCAGTTCCACTTTGCCGTCGGCGGCCTTCTGCGCCGTCGTTTTGGGCTGGGCGCTCTTGGCCACGACTTCTTCGGTCGTGGAGATTCCGATCGAGGTGCGCCCGCCGAGGCCTTTTTCGGCCTCTTCGGCGAGCTCGCGCAGCTCTTCGGCTTGTTCGGCCGCCGTCAGTTCGCGGCCGCCCTTGCGGGCGCGTCCGCCGCGGCGCCGCTTCTTTTTCGCGCCGCCCTCACCGATCGAGGTTGCGGCTTCGACCGGCGTGCGGGGCTCGGCGAGAATCTCGCCACCGTCGACGTCGAGGATGCGGATCTTGATCGTCTTGCCGACCGCGTTGACCGCGCCTTCGACCTCGACGATGCGCCCGCCGACGATCGCGGCGGCGGAGGTGGGATTGGGAAGCCGTGTGTGCAGCAGCTCGACTTCGAACTCGTCACCGACGCGAATCGGCGCCAGCGCCACCGGCGGCTCGTCGCCCCACACCAGGCGCGGGTGCTCCGGATGCGCGGCCGGATCGACGAACACGTCGATCTGCGTGCCGACCTGCTGCGCGAGGGCTTCGCGCTCGTTCTCGTACCAGTACTCGGCTTGCACGGCGACGGACGGTGCGGCCGCGATGTGCACGTGCTTCGAGGAGCCGTTCTTGTGCGCGAGGATCTCGCGGAACGACCCGATCGTGACCGACTCCGGCGACATTACGCTGCCCAGGCCTTCGCAGGTCGGACATTTGCCGCGCAGCTGCTGGCCCAGATCCTTGCCGACGCGCTTGCGGGTGAACTCCAGCAGGCCCAGCGGCGAGAACGATTGGATCGTCGAGCGGGTGCGGTCCTTGCGCAGGCCTTCTTGCAGCGCCGAGATCACGCGGCTGCGGTCGGCTTCCGACGACATATCGATGAAGTCGCACACGATGATGCCGCCGATATCGCGCAGCCGCACTTGGCGCGCGACTTCGGCGGCGGCTTCGACGTTGGTGCGCACGATCGTGTCGTCGAGGTTCTTGCCGCTGGTGAACTTGCCCGAGTTGACGTCGACCACGGTCAGCGCTTCGGTCGACTCGATCACGATCGAACCGCCCGAGGGCAGCTTGACCGTCGGCTTCATCAGGCGCGCGATCTCGTCGTCGATCTTGAAGTCGGCGAAGAGCCGTTTGCCGTGCTCGTAGTAGCCGATGCGTTCGACGTACTGCGGGCCCAGCAAGCGCATGAAGTCGCGCACGTTTTCGGCTTCGGTCTGGTCGTCGAGCCACACGTGGCCGACTTCCGGCGTGATGAAGTCACGCGCGGTCTTGTAGACCAGGTTCATGTCCTTGTGCAGCAGCACCGGCGCTTCGAGGCGTTTGTACTGCTCGAGGATGCCGTGCCACATGCGGATCAGAATCCCGAGGTCGGCGATCAGTTCCGCGTTCGACACGTTGGCGGCGGCGGTGCGCACGACGGTCGCCATCCCTTCGGGACGGATCGCCTTCATGATCGTCTTGAGCCGGTTGCGCTCTTCGGCCGATTCGATCTTGCGCGAAACGCCGCTGAACTTGCCGGTCGGCATCAGGATCAAGTAGCGGCCGGGCAGCGAGATGTTGGTCGAGACGCGCGCCCCCTTGAGGCCGCGCGGTTCCTTGACGATTTGGACGAGCACGTCGTCGCCGCGGCTGACCTTCTCGTTGATGGTGTAGCCGCTGCGGCCTTCCATCACTTCGACGTCGCCGATGTTTAAGGGCGTCTTGTTAATGTCGTCGACGTAGAGAAATGCATTTCGTCCCAGGCCGATGTCGACGAAACTTGCTCCCATGCCGGGAAGCACGTTGACGACTTTGCCTTTATAAATGGACCCGATGACGCGCTCTTCGCGCTCGACGTAGATCTCCGCGAGGCGACCATCCTCGAGGATCGCGACGCGGTTCTCCCACGGATCGCTCGAGATCAGGATATCGGTGGACAACGTAGTGGGGTGGCCTCTCCTGGACGCCTGACCGCCGTCTTCCGCGCACACATCGCGACGACGCTAGGCGTCATCGAGCGGGTCGCGGGCGGACGTCGGGCGTCCGAACAATGGTATCGAAAATTTACTGACGCATCCGGACGATCCAACATGAACCCCGCGGGTCACGTGATCGCACCTGCGATGCTATCGTTGAGAAAGGTTCCTGCTGCTCCCGGAATGGTCCTCTGCTCCGCCGAACCGACTCGGCGTGGGTGCAGGCCGGCGGCAGTTCCACCGGCTCTGGGCGGGCCAAACCGCGAGCGTCTTCGGTACCGCGGTCAGCGCGCTCGCCTTGCCCTCGATCGCCATCCTCGGGATGCATGCGACCGCCTTTCAGGTTGGACTGCTGGAAGCAGCCCAATTTGCGGCGTACCCGTTGCTGGGGCTGACCGCCGGGGTCTTGATCGACCGCTGGTCGCGCCGGCGCACGATGATCGTCGCCGATGTCGCCCGCGGCCTCGCGCTGGTCTCGATTCCGCTCGCAGCCTGGGCACACGCGCTCGGTTTCGCGCAGTTGATCGTCGTTGCGGTCATCGTAGGCACGGGCTCGGTGTTCTTCGATGTCGCGTATCAGGCGTTCGTCCCGTCCCTCGTCGAGGCGGACTGGCTCGAGCACGCCAACGCGCGTCTCGAGGCATCGAACAGCGTTGCGGGGCTCGTCGGCGCGGGGCTGGCCGGCGCGCTGATCGGGGCGTTCGGTGCGCCGCTGGCCGTTGTCGTCGACGCCGTATCGTACATCGTCTCGATCCTGTCGCTGGCCGGGATTCACGTGCGCGAAGCACATCGCGAGCCGGACGCGCTTCCGCCGATCGCTTTCGGCGCGGCCTTGCGCGACGGATTGCGCCTCGTGTTCGGGTCGCCGGTGCTGCGGGCGTTGCTCGGGGCGACGGCCGGCGTCAACCTCGGCTGGGCGATCGTCAACGCCGTGGTGCTGCTGTTCTACTACCGCGTGCTGCATTTCTCGCCGGCGCTCGTCGGCGCGGTCGTCGCGCTCGGCAACATCGGCTTCGTCGGCGCCATCACAGCGCCGGCCTTGGGACGGCGTTTTCGGACCGGACACATTCTGGCGTTTACCGTGGCGGCAGTCATCATCGCGACCTTCCTGCTGCCGTTGGCCGTGGTGTTCCAGCCGCTCGCGGTGATCGTCGCAATGGAGCTCATCGCCGCGCCGTGCATTCCCATCTACAACGTGACCCAACTCAGCTTGCGTCAGCGCCTGGTCGCGCCCGATCAGCTCGGGCGCATGAGCGCCACGATGAAGACGGTCATCTGGGGCGTGATGCCGATCGGGGCGCTGATCGGCGGTGGGTTGGGCAGCACCATCGGCATCGTGCCGACGATCGTGGCANNGATGACGCGCTCTTCGCGTTCGACATAGAATCTTCGCGAGGCGCTCCCGGAATGGTCCTCTGCTCCGCCGAACTAGCCCGCCACGATGGCGACCATCAGCAGGCATACGACCGCCCTGCTGCTCGGGGCGGCTCTGTGGCTGACTCCGTCCCGGTCTTCCGCGGCTCCGGAAGCCTTCTTCCCGCCCTGCGGTGACGTCGAGATCGGAGAGGTGTCGCAGGACCATCCCGATCCGAATAACTTTCTTTTTCTGTCCTCCGCGTCGATCTCGGCGGAAGAACTCGTCACCGCGACCGAACTCGCCGATTGCGCCGACCGCGAAGAACCGTCTCTTCAGCAAGCGCGCTACCTGATGATCGCTGCCAGCGAGTTGGGAACAGGAATCGACGACTTGCGGGCCCGTGAGGACTGGGGAGCCGCCGCGAATCTCGCCGGCCTGGCAATCGTCCTGAACCATCGACTTGCCGGTGCGACCCTGTACGAAATGGTGCGGCAGATCGGAGAGGACGGCGAACGGCGGTCGCTCGCGGAACTCCGGGACATCCAAGCGCATCGGCCGCTGAGCGGCTACCGGATGCCCCCGCTCCACGACCCAACGCTGCCGTATTTTGACGACAGCGGGTCGGGGTACTTTATGGGGCTGCTGACGCTCCCGTGGTAGGAGCTGGGTGCCTAGCGATTACCCGCGCGGTTACGAGGCGTGTTCGTGATCGTGTTTGTGGGCGTGCTTGCCGTGCGCGGTATCGATGCCGGCCAACGCGTCGACAATCATCTTGGCCGCGTTCTCCACGTCCTGATCGTTGTAGTGGCGCGTGATCACCGGCGCGAGCGGCACGCCGTCGGCCCGATCGATCGCGATGGCGCCCTGACCCTCGAAGGACTCGAACAGCTTGACCGAGCCCGGCGCGAGCGACGTGAACAGAACGCTCCCGTCGGCCGCTTGGTTCGCTGCGAACTGAATCCCGGCCGCCTCGGCCATGATTTGGACGCGACCCGTAATCTTCATGATCGCTTCTTTGTTCGTCATGGGCCAAGGGTACCCGGGACGCCCACTCTGTAACCGGTCAGAGGCCGGGCGGTCGCCTGCTTATCTCAATCTTTACATCCGACGGTCAGCCGCGGCGCATCGGCGTGTCGCCGAAGACCAGCTTGTCCTTCTGCAGCACGATGTTGAGCAG
>PMOG01000114.1 GCA_003161555.1 Vulcanimicrobiota bacterium
GAGCCGCAACGGTACCCGCGTCGGCGGGCGTTCGCTCGGCGAGCCGGAGCCGATCGACGTCGGCGAGGCGTTCGTCATCGGCCGCACGACGTTGCGCGTCCTGCGGCCGTAACATGCGCGTCGTACGAATACCCGCTGAGGTGCGTGCAGCACTGACCGGCGTATCGCGCCCGCTCGGGCTCGTGCCGACGATGGGGGCGCTCCACGCAGGGCACCTGGCGCTGATCCGCCGTGCGCGCGATGAGTCCGCCGCCGTCGCGGTGTCGGTGTTCGTCAACCCGCTGCAGTTCGGTCCCAACGAAGACTTCGAGCGCTATCCGCGCGCGTTCGACGATGACATGGTCCAGCTGCGTGACGCGGGCGTCGACCTCGTCTACGCTCCGGACGTCACCACGATGTATCCGCCCGGCTTCGCGACCGCGGTCGATCCCGGACCGGTCGGCGAACGTTACGAAGGTGCGCTGCGTCCGGGGCACTTTCGCGGGGTCGCGACGGTCTGCACGAAGCTGTTCGCAACGATCGCGCCGGACCGCACCTACTTCGGCGCCAAGGACGCGCAGCAGGTCGCCGTGCTGCGGCGCGTCGTGACCGACCTCGACCTGGGCATCGAACTGATCGTCCTGCCGACGGTGCGTGAAAGCGACGGGTTGGCGCTGTCCAGCCGCAATGCGTATCTGGACGCGGAGCAGCGGGCCGCCGCACCGGCGCTGCACCGCGCGCTCGATGCGATCGTCACCGCGGTGCGCAACGGCGAGCGCAACGCGCAGCGCGCGGTCGAGCGCGGACGCGCCGAACTGCAGACGCCGATGCGCGAAGTGTACCTCGACGTGGTCGATCCGCGCACGTTCGTCCCCGAACCGGAGATTCACGCGCCGGCGCTCGCGATCGGCAGTGCCTGGCTCGGGACGACCCGTTTGATCGATAACGAGCCGATCGAGGCGACCTCGTGAACGGCCGCCGCATCGTGCTCGGTGTGAGCGGCGGAATCGCCGCATATAAAGCCGCAGCCCTCGCCAGCCGCCTCGTGCAGCGCGGCGCCGAGGTCGAAGTGATCCTGACCGAGGACGCACAGCGGTTCGTCGGCGCGGCGACCTTTGCGGCGCTCGTGCGGCGGCCGGTTCACACCTCGCTGTGGGAACGCGTCGAAGAGATCCCGCACATCCGGCTGGCCCGCGAGGCTGAAGTGCTGGCCATCGTTCCGGCGACCGCGAACACGATCGCCCAGCTGGCGGCCGGCCTGGCGCACGACCTGCTCGGCAACGTCGCGCTGGCGACGCGCGCGCCGCTGATGATCGCGCCGGCGATGAACACGGTGATGCTCGAACACGCCGCGACGCAAGCGAACCTGGCCACGCTGCGCGCGCGCGGCGTCACGATCGTCGAGCCCGGCGTCGGATTTCTGGCCGAACGCGAACACGGCCCCGGGCGCTTGGCCGATGAGGAGCAGCTGATCGAAGCGATCGAATCGCTGCTGCGCCGCGCGCAGGACCTGGCCGGCGAGCGCGTGCTGATCACCGCGGGACCGACGCGCGAGGCGATCGATCCGGTGCGTTTCCTCTCCAACGCGGCGACCGGGACGCAGGGCATCGAACTGGCGCGCGAAGCGCTAGCGCGCGGGGCCGAGGTCGATCTGGTGCTCGGACCGACGCCGCTCGAACCCCCGCCCGGTGCGCGAACGATTCGCGTCACGTCGGCGCGCGAGATGGAGGCTGCGGTGCGCGAACGCGCCGCGGACGCGACGGTGACGATCGCGACGGCCGCGGTCGCCGACTGGCGTCCGGCGGTCGCGCACGCCCGCAAAGTCAAGAAAACCGAGTCGCAGCCGGCGATCGCGCTCGAACCGAATCCCGACATTCTGGCCGAGCTGGGCACTCGCAAGAACGGGACGTTCCTGATCGGATTCGCGGCCGAGACCGAGGCGCTCGAGGCGAACGCGCGCGAAAAGCTGGTCCGCAAGAACTGCGACGCGATCGTTGTGAACGACGTCAGCGGCGAGCGCGCGTTCGGCGCCGTCGACAATGCGCTCGTGCTGCTCTGGGGTGCGCATGGCCGGCGCGATCTCGGCAGCGGTTCGAAGCGGGAACTCGCGGCGCGGCTGTGGGACGCGATCCTCGACTTGAAACGGCAGCGCGCGTGAACCTGCTCTGCATCGACGTCGGGAACACCGAGACGAAACTCGGCGCCTTCGACGCGTCCGGCGCCATGATCGGAACCTGGCGCGTCACGACGGCCCGGCGGCGTACCGCCGATGAATACGGCGTGCTGTTCGCGGCGTTCTTTTCGGCGGCGCGCTTCCCGGTCGACCAGATTGCGGCGATCATCGTCTCGTCGGTGGTGCCGGTCGTCGATCGGCCGCTGGCGGAGGGCTGCAAGAAGTACTTCGGCGTCCGGGCGACGTTTTTCAGCGCCGCCAAACAAGACACGATGGTCGTGCGCACCGATCGCCCGCGCGAGGTCGGGAGCGATCTGATCGCCGCTGCGATCGGCGCGGTCGACTTTGTCGGCACGCCGGCGATCGCGATCAACTTCGGCACCGCGACGACCTTCGGGGCGATCGACCGGGACGGCGCGTACGTCGGCGTCGCGATCGCAACCGGGCTCCAGGTCGCGCTCGACGCGCTGGCCGGCCGGACGGCGAAGCTGCCGCAGGTGTCGCTGGTGGCGCCGGAATCGGCGATCGGCCGCGACACGGTCAGCGCGATCCAGGCCGGGCTGATCTTCGGCGCGGTCGGACAGACCACCGAGCTGGTGCGGCGTTTCCGCGCCATTCTGGGCGAAGACGCCCGCGTGATCGCATCGGGCGGGTTGGCCCCGGTCGTGGCCCGCGAGTGTCCGGCGATCGAGCGGGTTGAGCCCCATCTGGTACTGCACGGCCTGCGAATCGACTACTTGCGCTCCCGGCCGTCCTGAGCGCGCCCGCGGCGGAATGTGGTAGACTCCTTGGTCGTGACCCGCACCGTCCCACCGCTTCACATCGGCCCGCTCCAAGTGTGGCCTCCCATCGTGCTCGCGCCGATGTCGGGGGTGACCAACCGGACCCTGCGCGCGCTCTACAAGCCGTTCGGTTTCGGCTTGACCGTGACCGAGTTCGTATCGTCGAACGCACTGCAGTACGGCGCCAAACGCACGATGGAGATGATCGACCAGCACGGCGTCGAGAAGCCGGTTTCGACCCAGCTCTGGGGCAACGATCCGACGATCATGGCGCTCGCGGCGCGGCTCGTGCGCGAGTGCGGCGCCGACATCGTCGACATCAACTTCGGCTGCCCGGCGCCGAAGGTCACCAAGACCGAAGGCGGCAGCGCCTGTCTGCGCGACGTCGATCGCTGCGAGGCGATCATGAAGGCGGTCGTCGATGCGGTCGACTGTCCGGTCACGATGAAGATGCGGCTCGGCTGGAACGAGAACGACCTGGTGTTCGTCGAGGTGGCGAAGCGCGCGCAAGCCGTCGGCGTGCAGGCGTTGACGCTGCACGCGCGCACGGCGAAGCAGTTCTATAAGGGCACGGCGGACTGGTCGAGGATCGCCGAACTCAAACGCGCCGTCAACATCCCGGTCATCGGCAACGGCGATCTCGGCGATCCCTACGAGGCGATGCGCCGATTCCGCGAGTCAGGCGTCGACGGATTGATGCTCGGGCGCGCGACGCTCGGCAACCCGTGGCTCGTTTCGCGCCTGCGCGCGCTGATGGAAGGACGCGAGCCCGCCCCGACGCCCGACGCCCCCGAACGTTTGCGCTTCGCCGTGCACCACTATCAGACGATGGTCGACGAGTGGGGTGAAACGCGCGCGGTGCCGCAGATGCGCAAGCATCTGGGCTATTACCTCAAAGGGTTTGCCGGCGCCGGCGCCCTGCGCGAGCGTTTGATGCGCACGGCCACCGCCGAGGAGACACTGGCGGTTTTGGCCGCGACGATCGCGCAGCTCGAGGGGCGCGAGGCGGAACTGGCCGTCGCGTGACGACCGACGTCGATCTCGCGCAAGAAGCGTTCGACAACTATCGGTCGTACATCAACCCGCCGTTGGCGCGGGTGATGAAGTTGTCAGGCGCGCCGGTCGAAGTGTCCGCCGCCGGCTCGACGATCACGGATCACACCGGTAAGACCTACCTTGATTTCGCTGGCGGATACGGCGTGTTCACGCTTGGGCATCGCCATCCGCGTGTGGTGGCGGCCGTGCGCGACCAGCTCGAGCGCATGGCGCTCTCGGGCCGCACGATGTTCAACCCGCTGATGGGGCGGCTCGCGAAGCGGCTGGCGGAACTGACGCCGGGCGACCTGACCTTTTCGTTCTTCGCCAACAGCGGAACGGAGGCGGTCGAGGGCGCGCTCAAGCTCGCGCGCGCAGCGACCCAGCGTGCGGCGATCGTGTCGACCGACGGCGCCTTTCACGGCAAGACCTTCGGGGCGCTCTCGGTGAGCGGGCGCGAAGCATTTCGCGCCCCCTTCGCGCCGCTGCTGGCCGACGTGCGGCGGGTT
Source organism: Vulcanimicrobiota bacterium (assembly GCA_003161555.1). Classification (GTDB taxonomy): domain Bacteria; phylum Vulcanimicrobiota; class Vulcanimicrobiia; order Vulcanimicrobiales; family Vulcanimicrobiaceae; genus Vulcanimicrobium; species Vulcanimicrobium vanleeuwenhoeki. The sequence goes on from PMOG01000114.1 coordinate 4,479, forward strand.
GCCTTCGGCGACGCGGCAGCGCTGCGCCGCGCGGTCGACGCGGACGTCGCGGGCGTGATCGTCGAGCCGGTCCAGGGCGAAGGCGGCGTGAACGTGCCGCCGGAGGGGTACCTGCGCGACGTGCGCGCGATCTGCGATGAAGCCGGCGCGGTCATGATCGCCGACGAGGTGCAAACCGGGCTCGGGCGCTGCGGTACGCGTTTCGCGTGCGACCGCGAGCAGGTCGTCCCGGACATCATGACGCTCGCCAAAGGCCTCTCCGGCGGCGTCATGCCGATCGGCGCGTACGTCGCCCGGCCGTCCGTCTGGAACGCCGCCTACGCCAAGGCGCCGCTGCTGCACACCTCGACCTTCGGGGGCAGCGAACTCGCCTGCGCGGCGGCGCTGGCCGCACTCGACGTGCTCGTCGACGACGACCTGGCCGGCCGCGCCCGCGAGCGCGGATCCCAGCTCCTGGAGGGTGCGCGGGCGGTCATGCACCGCCATCCCGCGGTGCTGGCGGACGTTCGCGGCGCCGGTCTGCTGGTCGGCGCGGAGCTGCAGCACGAAGGTTACGGCGGCTCGATCATCCCCGAACTGCTCAAGCGCGGCGTGACCGCGGCCTGGACGCTCAACGCGCAGCGCGTCATCCGGCTCGAGCCGCCGCTCATCGTCACGGCCGGCGAGGTCGACACGGCGCTGCAGGCTTTCGAGGGCGCGGTGGCCGCCGCGTTCGAGCAGCTCGGAGCGCTGGCCTGATGCCGCACGTCGAGTCGTCGATCGAGATCGCCGCGCCGGCCGAGCTCGTCTACGCGCTCGCGAAAGAGCAGCAACGCTTTCCCGAGTTCATGCCGGACGTCGAGAGCATCGTCGTGCTCGAGCGCCGTCGCGACGGGATGGTGACGCGCTGGAAAACGTTGGTCGAAGACGCGCCGATCGAGTGGACCGAAGACGACCATTTCGACGATGCAGCGCTGCGGATCGACTACGCGCTGATCGAGGGCGATCTCGATACGTTCGAGGGTGCGTGGACGTTCGAGCAGCGCGACGGCTGTACGCACGTCGTGCTGACGGTCGAGTACGACTTCGGCGTTCCGACCCTGGCCGAACTCATCGGCCCGACCCTGCAGAAGAAGGTCCGCGAAAACTCCGAGATGATGCTCGCCGGCCTCAAGCGCGAGGCCGAAGCAACGCCGTCAGCAGTCGATTCGGGCGAAGGCTACCAGTTCGTTGCGATCGCGGTCGCTGGTCCAGAATTTGGTTCCGTCGAAGCCGAGGCTGCGTCCCGCGAAGGGCAGTGATGCCAATTCGTGGACCTCGGGCTGCTCTTTGCGCGCGTCCAGACACAGCAGGCGATAGTCGTCGCTCTCGCGGTTCGGGGTCGTCACCAAATAGAAGCGACCGCCGACCACGACCATGCCGGTGATCTGACGCGGAACGGGGATCGTGCGAAGCACGGTCCCCGTTTCGTCGATCTCGATGATGGTCTGATTGTCGCGCTGGCTGACGTAGAGCCGGTCTCCGTCATAGGCGAGAAACGATCCCGTCAACTCCGGGCACGGGATCTTTTCGGACTTGAATTTTTTCCCCATGATGTACCGCCGGATGTAGCGGTCGCCCTCGGGGCCTTCGCTGACGATGACGCGCAGCGCGTCGCCGGTGACCGTGATACCGAAGGGCTGACCCGGTGCCTCCGCCTCCTCGAATACGGTCCCGAGATTGGCGCGCACGCCGTAGATGCGATTCGTCTCGAAGGACCCGATCCAGAGGTCCCTTCCGTCGCACGCAACGCCCATTGGGGCGGGGCACGGAGCGGGCATCCGGAGCAATTCGTCGATGGCCGCGAACGTCTGATTCATGGACGGCCCCCCTTCCCGGCCGGGGGCGCGGGCTCCCGGCACCGGAGGGGCGAAATGCGCGCCCGGGATGTCCAAATTCTGCTTTGTGATCCACCCCCTCTCGCTCGAGGACGTCGTCCGCTACGAGCCCGGAGCACGGGGCAAAGGACAGCCGATCATCGCCAAGATCCTGGAGTGGATGCCGGCCTACGCGGCCGCCCATGTGGTGGGGGTGCGGACGCCCGACGGGCGGGAGACCGAGGGCTGGTTCGTCGCCGCGCCGCTGCTGCCGCAGCAGATGCTGGAGTTCCCGCGCGAGCGCGTCTACGAGCGCATTTTGAAGGCCATCGAGATCGGTGTGGAACTCGGCGCGGAAGTCGCGGGACTGGGCGCCTTCACCGGGGTCGTCGGCGACGGCGGCGTGACGATCGCCGAGCGTTCGCCGATCCCGGTCACGACCGGCAACTCGCTGACGATCGCGGCCGGGGTGCGCAGTCTGTTCCGGGCCGCGAACGAAATGTCGATCGACGCCGCCGGTACGACGGCGGTCGTGGTCGGCGCGACCGGCTCGATCGGCGCGGCCTGCGTCGAACTGATCGCGCCACGCGTCGCGCACGTGATCCTGGTCGCACGCAACGAAACCCGGCTGCGAAAATTCCACGAACGCATCCGCGAAGAGCTGCCGTGCACGTCGTCGGCGACCACCGACATCGCCGAGGCCGTGCGGCGCAGCGATCTGGTCTTGACCGCCACCACATCAACCAGCGAGGTGATCGAGCCGGAAGACCTGCGCACCGGCGCCGTCGTGTGCGAACTCTCGCTGCCGCACGACGTGTCGCGCCGCGTGGCCGCCGAACGTCCCGACGTGCTGGTGGTCGAAGGCGGCAACATGCGCGCCCCGGGCGACATGCACTGGTGGCGCGTGCGCGAGCCCGGCACGCCGTTCGACATGGGCCTGCCCCAAGGTACCGCGCTGGCGTGCATGTCGGAGACGATGGTGCTGGCGCTCGAGAACCGCTGCGAGTCGTATACGTTGGGCCGCGGCATCGAGCTCGCCAAGGTCCGCGAAATCGACGCGCTGGCGGAGCGTGACGGCTTCAGCCTCGCGGACATGCGCGCGTTCGACTTGCCGATCACGCGCGAACACATCGCCCGCACCCGCGCCGCCGCCGAACAGCGCCGCGCCGTCTCCGCATGACCACCATCCAAAATGGCGACGGGCACTCCGTCATATTGACGAAGTGCCCGCTCGGTGGTTTCGTGACGGACTCGAGACCCACGCTAAATGTATCACGTCGTTTGAGTGTATGCAATCCTTGATGCATCCAGCAATTGCGACGGGCACCGCGCCGTGTCGACGCGATGCCCGCGATGGTGTGCCGCGATTCGAGACCCCCGGCAACCGGGACCGTAGCATACCCTCTCCAGCGATGCAAGGTCACTGGGCTGGAGCGGGCGGGAATCGAACCCGCGGAACGACGGGTCTCGAGTCCGTCGTCTCGGAACCACCGAACCGCCCCAGCGTCCCATCTATCACGCATAGTGTTCGCTTTGGAAAGAGCGCCGCGTGAAAAAAATTGTCTCGGTCTCGCTCGGTTCGTCTTCGCGCGATCATCAGGCGAATGTCGAGCTTCTGGGTGAGCAGTTCGATATCTCGCGCGTCGGAACTGATGGCTCGCTAGACAACGCCATCGCGAAATTGAAGGAGCTCGACGGAACCGTCGATGCGATCGGGCTTGGCGGAATCGACGTATACCTGTATGCAGGCACCGACCGCTACGCGCTGCGCGATGGGCTGCGGTTGCTCGACGCGGTCAAGCAGACGCCGGTCGTCGACGGCAGCGGATTGAAGAACACGCTTGAGCGCCAAGCGGTCGCGTTTCTGCGGACCTCGCTCGGGATCAAGCTGCGCGGGCAGCGGGTGCTGATGGTCAGTGCGCTCGACCGGTTCGGCATGGCACAGGCGCTGGTCGAAGCCGGCGCCGACGTGATCTTCGGCGACTTCATCTTCGCGCTCGACCTGGACCGGCCGGTGCGCGGCCTGGCCGAGTTCGAAGAGATGGCGCGACGGTATCTCCCCGACGCCTGTAAGCTGCCGTTTCAATTCTTCTATCCGACCGGGAAGAAACAAGACCGCGCGCCGCAGCCCAAGTACCCCGAGTATTACGAAGACGCCGATGTGATCGCCGGCGACTACCACTTCATGCGGCAGTTCATGCCGGACCGGCTGGACGGCAAAACCATTCTCACGAACACCGTCACCGCCGGTGATATCGAGTTTTTGCGCGAGCGCGGGATCGCGAGGCTGGTGACGACAACGCCGGATTTCGGCGGCCGCTCGTTCGGCACCAACGTCGTTGAAGCGGCACTGGTGGCGATGCTGGGAAAAACGTGGGCTGAGGTGACCGAGGCGGACTACCTGCGCCTGCTGCGCGAACTGGACCTCAAGCCGCGCGTGATCGAATTCCAGGTCGCATAGCGGCGTTGTCACTGCTTCGCAACCTGTTCACGCGGCAGCCGCACGACCGCGAGCGCCTGCCGTCCGACGGCGTGCCGCTGCGGCGCGTCCTCGGTTTGCCCGCGCTGATCGCGGTCGGACTCGGAACGATGCTCGGCGGCATCTTCACGACCGTCGGCGCGGGCGCACACGCTGCCGGTCCCGCCGTGATCGCCGCGTTCGCGCTCTCCGGCGTGACGTGTCTGTTCGTCGCGCTGTGCTATGCGGAGCTGGCATCGATGGTTCCGGTTGCCGGCAGCGCGTACACCTACGCGTACGCGGCACTCGGCGAGGTCGTGGCCTGGGTGATCGGCTGGGACTTGATCCTCGAGTACGGGATCAGCGTGGCACCGCTCGCGGCGACGTTCTCCGGTTCGCTGCAGCAGCTGATCGGCGGCGCCGGGTTGACGCTGCCGAACTGGGCGCAGACGGCCAACGTCGTTTTCACGCGCAGCGGCATCGACTTCGCGCATTCGCAGGTCGACGTGATCGCCAGTCTGGCGATCGTCGCGCTGGCGATCATCCTGGCGGCCGGCATTCGGGAATCGTCCGCCACAAACGTCGTGCTGGTGATCGTGCAGCTCGTTGCGCTGGTGGGGTTCGTCGTGTTCCTCGGCGGCGCGATCCACCCGGCCGCCTACCATCCGTTCGCGCCGCTGGGCCTGCACGGGATCGTGACCAGCGCGGCGGTCGTGTTCTTCGCCTACATCGGCTTCGACACGGTGACGGTGGCCAGCGAAGAGGCGCGCGATCCACGCCGTGACGTGCCGCGCGCAATCATCGCCTCGCTGATCGTAGGCGCCGTCCTGTTCTCCGCGGTGGCGGCGGTGGCGGTGGGCGTGGTGGCCTGGAACAAAATCGACGTGAACTCCGGGATGCTCGATGCGGTCAAGCACGCCGGAAACAACCCGTTGCTGTTCGGGCTCGTCTTGATCGGCACCGTCACCGGCACGACTGCCTCGATGCTGATCTCCTTGCTGGGACAGGTTCGCATCTTCTACGTGATGTCGCGCGACCGGCTGCTGCCGCCGGTATTCGGCGCGGTCAACGCGCGCACGCGAACGCCGGTGCTGATGACGATGTCGACCGGCGTCGTCGTCGCGATCCTGGCCCTCGGTGTTCCGCTGCAGGTGCTGCTGGAGTTCGTCAATATCGGGACGCTGTCGGCATTCGTGATCGTATGCGCCGGCGTCATGGTCCTGCGCTTCACGCATCCGGATGCGCTGCGCACGTTCCGCGTGCCGCTGGGACCGATCGCAGTCCCCGCGATCGGCATCGTGCTGTGCGTGTGGCTCACGGTTGAGGGCCTGCAGCCGCTGACCTGGCTGCGCTTCTTGGTGTGGTTCGCGGTTGGGCTTGCGATCTACGCGCTGTACGGATATCGCCACTCGCTGCTGCGCCGCACGTGAGGGCGCTGCGGCGCGTTCTCGGCCTGCGCGACCTTACCGTCGTTGCCGCTGCGTCGATGGGCCCCGCGTTCTCGCTGGCCACGACGATGGCGGCAATGATCGCCGGCGCCGGCCGCTGGACGTGGCTCGCGTTGGCGATCGTCGCCTGTCTCATGCTGATGGTGGCCGCCGGCTACAAGCGTCTCGGCGAACGGCTGCGCAGCGCCGGCTCGTCGTACGTGTGGATCGGGCACGCGTTCGGCGCGGAAGCCGGTGCGTACGGCGCCTGGGTGCTGATCGTCGCGAACGTGTTCGCCGTGCTCGCGACCGCCTTGCCGGCCGGCACGTACACGCTCGATCTGATCGCGCCACAGCTCGCCGGCGACAGCCGGGCCGTCGCGTGGGTCGGTGCGGCTTGGACCGCTGCGACCGCACTGCTGTTGTGGTACGGCTTGCGCCCGACCGCCGTGCTGGCGGGTCTGTTGCTGGTCGCCGAACTCGTCGTGCTCGGCGCGGCCGCCGGCGGCGCCGCGCTGCATCCGCGCGCGGACGCGGTCGCGTTCTCGACGCTGCCGATCGCGTGGGGCGGTCTGCTGAGCGCGATCGTCGTCGGCATCTGGATGATCGACGGTTGGGAAGTCTCGGCATCGACCGCCGAAGAGTCACGCGGCGACGCCTCCGTGCCTGGGACCGGCGGGATTCTGGGACTGCTGATCACCAGCGTCCTTCTGCTGGCGGCGGTGCTCGCGTTTTCGCGGCTCGGATCCGCAGCTGGTTTCGATGCCCACGAGTCGGATGCGCTTGCCTATGTGGGCGGGATGCTGGGCGGCGCGTGGCCGGCGCTGCTTTCGGTGACCGTGCTCGTCTCGCTGGCCGCGTCGCTGCAAACGACGCTGGTCTATCTCAGCCGCAGTTTTTATGCGATGGGTCGCGACCGTCTCTTGCCCGCCGCGCTGGGACGGTTGGACGGACGCGACGAGCCGGCGGCTGCGGTCGCGCTCATCGCCGGTCTGTCGATCGCATTCTGTCTTGCGACGGGTCTGTCGCCGCGAGCCAAAGACGCCTTCGATGTCGCGCTGCAAGGCACGGCTTGGTTTCTGGGTGTCCTGTTCGCGCTGAGTGCCGGAGCCGCCGTTCGGCTCTTCGCAGCTGACCGGACCAAGCGCTGGACGGGCGTCGTGTTGCCGGGAACTGCCGCCGTGCTGCTGACCGGCATCCTGGCCGTCTCGGTGTTCAGAGATGACCTAGCGCCCAGGGTTTTTATCGCCGCCTCCGCAATCATCGGGTTTCCCCTGGCGGTCTGGCGAGGGCGCGTGATGCGCCGTGCGCCGGCGGCAGGGGTGGAATCCGCATCCGGGAGTCGCTTTTGAACGACAAAGAAATCGTTTTGACCAGTGATGGTCTCAAGAAGCTCGAGGAAGAGCTGGACGAGTTGAAAACCGTCCATCGCCGCGAGGTCAACGAGCGGATTCGCCAGGCCAAAGAGTTCGGCGACATCTCAGAAAACGCAGAATACGAAGACGCGAAGCAAGAACAGGCGTTCGTCGAAGGCCGCGTCCTCAAACTCGAGTCGATGATCCGGAACGCTCGCGTGATCGACGCCAGCGACTATGTCGCCGACGAAGTCCACCTCGGGGCGACGATCAAGGTCAAAGAGACCGGTTCGGGCACCACCCACGAGTTCACGATCGTCGGTTCGGCCGAAGCCGACCCGAAGAACGCTCGGCTTTCAAACGAATCGCCGGTCGGCCGTGCCGTCATGGGCCGCAAAAAAGGCGAGACGGTCGACGTCACCACGCCGCGCGGTCAGATGAAATACAAGATCGAGTCGATCAACAAGGATCCCAAGAAGACCAAGAAGGCGTCCTAGCGCCGTGCGCGCCGCATAGCGTGGCGAACGCTCCCGACCCGATCGGCGCGCGGCGCGCGCGGCTGGAGGCGCTGCGCGAACGCGGCGTCGATCCATTTTCGGCCACGCGCTTCGAGGTCACGGCGCACGCCGCGGATCTCTCCGTCCGGTACGCCGACCTCACCTCCGGGCCCCCGGCCGAGGACGCGCCGGAGTGGGCGCTCGCGGGCCGCATCATGTCGGTGCGCGGTCAGGGTAAGGTGATCTTCGCTGATCTCGCCGACCGCACGGCCAGCTTTCAGCTCTTCATACGGCTCGACAATCTCAGCGCCGAGGCGTTCGAGGTCTTTCGCGAGCTGGAGCGCGGCGACATCATCGGGGCGCGCGGCCCGGTCTTTCGCACCAAAGCGGGCGAACTCTCGCTGTCGGTGACCGGCTTCGAGGTGCTGGCCAAGTCGCTTCAGCCGCTGCCGGATAAGTGGCACGGCCTCCAGGACGTCGAGAAACGCTACCGCCGGCGCTACGTCGACCTGATCGTGAACCGGCCGGTGCTCGACGTGATGATCGCACGCTCGCGCATCATCGCCGAGATGCGACGCTTCATCGACGCGCATGGTTTTTTCGAGGTCGAAACGCCGACGCTCGTGACCGTCGCCGGCGGCGCCGCCGCGCGACCCTTCCTCACCCATTCAAACGCGCTCGACATCCCGCTCTCGCTGCGTATCGCGACCGAACTCTATCTCAAGCGCTTGATCGTCGGCGGGATGGAGCGCGTCTACGAGATCGGACGCATCTGGCGCAACGAGGGGATCGACCGTACCCACAACCCCGAGTTCACGATGCTCGAATTGTACGCGGCGTTCTGGAACGTGCGCGACATGATGTCGTTCAACGAGGATCTCATGGCGCATCTGGCGCGCAGCGTGCACGGTTCGGAGACCGCGCTCTATCGCGGCGACGCGATTTCGTTCGCCACGCCGTTTCGGCGGCTCGGGTATCTCGAGGCCTTCGAGGAATACGGCGGATTATCGCGCGACCAGCTGCTCGACGCCGATGCCTGCCATCACCTGTTGCACGACTTCGGGATTCCCGAATCGCCTAGCCACAGCCATGCGCTGGACAAGCTCTTCGAGCGCATCGTCGAACCGCACCTCATCCAGCCGACCTTCGTGTACGGATATCCGGTCGTGCTGTCGCCGCTGGCGAAGCGCATGAAAGATGATCCGCTGCTGACCGAACGTTACGAACTGTTCGCGGCGAACATGGAACTGGCCAACGCCTTTACCGAGCTGAACGACCCCGACGATCAGCGGCGCCGCTTCGAGCTGCAGGCGATCGAAAAGGCGGCCGGCGACCACGAGGTTCCGCCGCCCGATTGGGACTTCGTGACCGCGCTCGAATACGGGCTGCCGCCGACTGCGGGGATCGGGATCGGCATCGACCGGCTGGTGATGATGTTGACCGGGAACGAATCGATCCGCGACGTGCTGCTGTTTCCGCTTCAGCGCCCGTTGCCGCCCGGCGACGACGACGAGGCTGAAGCCGAAGAGCAGACGTAGGTACCGGGGGCGCGGGGCGGCGCTCTCTTGGTTGGGCCGCAACTACCCGCAACACGGGCTGGTCTAAGAAACGCATGTTGAAACTCGATTTAACCACCGGCTACCCGCGCTCCGTGCGCGACAAAGTCCTCGGCGTCTACCAGCTGGGACGCGCCTTCGACAAAGGTATCGCCACGGCCAACGGCACCCAGGGCGAATACCACTACAACTGCCCGATGGACAAGGGCGTCCTCGGCTTCCTCGGCATCGACGCCGAGAAGCTGATGAGCGAGATCAAGAAGGCGAACAGCCAAAACGATCTTGTCGCCTACGCCAAGCCGTTCGTCGACAAGAAGTCGCCGGCTGAGATCACGCACTTCAACGAGGAGTTTCTCAAGAGCGCGCCCGCGACGGGCAGCGACGGCGAGAAGTACTTCTTCGAGATGCGCAATCAGGTCGCGCCGACGCGGACCGACGTCACGACCTGGCCCGACCTGCTCGACCTCGACGAGAAGCGCCCAGTTCCCGAGCGCGTCCTCGCCTGAGTTCCAGCCGATCATCGTTCCGCAAGAGGCCGCCGCAAGGCGGCCTCTTTGCTTTCCGTGAAGCGCGTTGGGTGCCGACCTATCGGCTCGTCGTCGAATACGACGGGTCCGCGTTTCACGGGCTGCAGTTTCAGCCCGGTCTGCGCACGATCGCGGGCGAACTGGAGACCGCGCTGTCGCGCATCTTCCACGCGCCGATCAGCATCAGCGCCGCCGGGCGCACCGATGCCGGCGTCCACGCGACCGCGCAAGTCGTGGCCTTTGCCGCCGAGCGGGAGTTTCCGATCGACCGGCTCGCCCGGGCACTCAACGGCACGACGCCGCCCGACCTGATCGTGCGCGAGGCCGCGCTCGCGCGCGAGGGGTTCTCGCCGCGTTTCGATGCACGCGAGCGGCGTTACGAGTACCTGATCGTCAATCGCAGCGTGCCGTCGGCGCTCTGGCGCACGCGCGCCTGGTACGTGCCGCGTCCGATCGACGATGCGCGCTTCACCGTCGCGGCCGCCCCTCTGGTGGGGATCCACGACTTCGTCACCTTCTGCGGCGAGGCGCCGGAGCGCGGCGGCACGATCCGCGAGCTGCTCGAGATCGGGCTAGAACGCCGCGCCGACGTGTTGCGCGTGCGGGTGCGCGGGGGCGGCTTCCTCCACCGGATGGTGCGGATCATGGTCGGCACGCTGGTCGATACCGCCACCGGCTACCGGCCGGCCGATTTCCCCGCCGCGGCCTTGGCGGCACGCGACCGGCGGGCCGCCGGGACGACCGCCCCGCCCCACGGCCTGTACCTGACCGGGGTCCGCTACGACGATTTCGAAACCGACTTGCCGGTCGTGCTGGAGCCCTAGTCGATCGGGTCTTTCCGCCTGCTTGCCCTGAACTGCAGAGAACCGGCGACCCGAGTTCTCGGCGGTTGACTTCCGGCGAGCGTGGCACGTATACTTCCTAGGTTGCCGCGAGCTTTTCGCGGCGTTCTTCACGTTCCGACGGACCCCATGCGCACATATCAGCAGAAGACGGCCGAGACGAAGCACGACTGGTACATCGTCGACGCGACCGGACACCGGCTCGGCACGCTCGCCGTGCGGATCGCCCGCGCCCTGTCGGGCCGGTCGAAGCCGACCTGGACGCCCCATATCGACGACGGCGACCACGTGGTCGTGATCAACGCTGAAAAGGTGGAACTGGCGCCGCGCAAGTGGACCCAGAAGGTCTACCACCGTCACTCCGGGTTCCCGGGCGGTCTGCGGACCGAGACTGCGGCCCAGGTGCGCGACAAGTACCCTGAGCGCCTCATCGAGCGCGCCGTCCGCGGGATGTTGGCGACCAATCGCATGCGCGACGTCCTGCTGGGTCGTCTCAACGTGTATGCCGGTGCGGAGCACCCGCACGCCGCCCAGCAGCCGGAGCAGCTCACCTGATGCAGACCCAGGATCTCTTTATCGGAACCGGACGCCGCAAACGCGGCATCGCCCGCGTACGCTTGTACCTCGGCCAAGGCGTGATCACGATCAACAAGCGCCCGATGGAGGAGTACTTTCCGCGTCCCTCGCTGCAGCAGATCGTGCGCCAGCCGCTCGACGTGACGCAGTCGCTCTCGCGCTTCAACGTCGACGTGAAATGCGAAGGCGGCGGTGTGTCGGGTCAGGCCGGCGCGGTGCGGCACGGTATCGCTCGCGCGCTGCTCGAGATGGATGAATCGCTGCGCGAACCGTTGCGCCGCAATGGGTTGCTGACTCGCGATCCACGCGAAAAAGAATCAAAGAAGTACGGCCGCAAGAAGGCTCGTAAGCGGTTCCAGTTCTCGAAACGGTAGAATCGTGCCTTGGGTGTCGCCGACGGGCGACATCGTTCGGGTGGGGACGCAGCCCTCGCACTTCGTGTGCGAGGGCTGCTCTGTTTTGGTCATCGCTCTCGGCCTTCCGGGCCTTCGCTCGACCAAAAAGCCCCACCGAACGATGTCGCCCGTCGGCGACACCCGGCACGGGGGTTTGTGTGTCGAACTGGTTGAGGGTGGCGGCAAGGGCGGCCGTTGTGGGGGTCGGCAGGGTAGTGGCTTTGAGTGGGGGGTTGACGTGAATTGGGAAGCGGTTTCGGCTGTGGCGGCGATCGTGCAGGCGGCGGTGATTTTGATGACCGTCGTGTTTGCCGTGATTCAACTGCGGGATAGCCGGCTCGGAGCAAAGTTTGATGCGACGCGCAATCTCATTAACCAGGCGCTCGATCCGGGCTTTTATCGTGCGCTGCAGTTCGTGTTCAACGAACTCGACGGCCGATTGCGCGACCCGCAATACGCGAGCGAACTTTCGTCTTCGCTGGGATGGGCGATTGATGGCGAACGGCATCCGGAACTCCTCGTGCTCGCCAGACTCGAAGAGATTGGGCTGTATCTCAAGTACCGCTTTATCTCAGGGGATGCCGTATTCAATTTTCTTGGCGAGCTCATCGTCGGCAGCTGGGAGAAGCTGGTCCCGGTCGTCGAGATCATGCGCGCATCGCACAGCAATCCGAACGTGTGGAGCAACGCCGAATCGCTCTATCGAGCCACCGGAGCCTATCTGCAGCGCGAGCGCCAAAGCCGAGTGATTGCGACGACCGCTCGCTAACGGAGACCGCCCCCGCTCCGGTGTGGTCTTATTGGCGGCGTGTTAAGGTATGGCACTGCTGTCGGGGTTTCTCAAGAATCGGACATCGTTGGTGGGTACGTTGGAAAACGGCGGTTGCCGTTTTGGCGCCGCAGCAAGGATCCCATGTTCAAGAAGCTTTCAAAGTTTGCGGCGACCGCAGCTTCGGTCGCGATGCTGTCGACCGGCGCACTCGGAACCGTGCCCAAGGCTGCGTCAGCCGATACGACCAGCACGCTGCTGACCGCTGCGGCGGTTGTCGGAGCGCTCGTGCTCTACAATAACTATCAACATCAGCAGCAAGGACCCACCGTCGTCGTCGGCTACACCGGAAACGGTGGAACGATCTACGGCAACGGCCGTATCCTCATGCCGAGCGGTCGCGCGTACTATCCGAATTCACGCGGCCAATACGCGACCGGCCAGTACGCTTACTACAGTCCGAATGGCAGCAATTATCGCTACGACTACAACCGCACCGGACAATACGACCGCACCGGACGTCACCACAACAACGGGAACGGCTGGAACGGAAACGGCCACAACAACGCCAGTTGGCATGGCAACGGCAATTCTGGGGGCCCCGGCAACAGCGGCCACAACAACGGTCGCGGTCCTGGCAACAGCGGCCACAACAATGGTCACGGCGATCAGGGCAACGGGAACGACCAGCACAACCACTAACCTCAGAGACGAATCTCACTGAAGGCCGTGACGTGCGCGTCGCGGCCTTTTTCGTGCCCCGGCTACGCCGCGGACACGTTCCGGTAACCCGCGCCGCTCAACATTGCGGCATGACGGATGGGGTTGGGGCGGCGACGGTTGAGGCGTCGCTAGCGGCGCGGGAGAAGTTGGGTGCGATCGCCGGCGGCGCGGCGCGCGATGAGCACGGGGCCGGGCGAGTGGCGCGTGTCGCGCTGTTCGAGGAAGCACTGCTGGGCGCGCTGCGGGCGCGCTTCGCGGAGTTGCGGACGGTCACCAAGTGACCGAGTTCGATCTGCTGACGACCGCCGCCGATGGGATGAGCGTGCAGCGGTCGATGCTCGACGTGGCCGCACGAAACGTTGCGGCGGCGCAGGCCTCGACGCCAACGCATCCTTACGCGCGTCTGGTGGCGCAGTTCTCGCATCCGGAAGCTGACGACGGCGACGCTTTCGATCCCGATCCGTTTGCGGCCCGGGACGACGACGCGGCGCGAACGCAGTTTACCGGGTCGATACCGGGCGGCGAGACGGCCGACGCCATGACGGAGATGATCGCGGTGCTCGAGGCGCAGCGCGCATATGAAGCTAACGCGTCGGTGTTCGATGTCGGGAAGCGGTTGGCCGAGCGCACGATCGACGTCGGGCGGTTCTGAGGCCGTGCAGGTCGAGCTGCTCGTTCCCGATGCCGCCGTGCCGGCGCCGCCTGCCGTGGGCCCGATCGGGAGTGAATCGAACGCCTTTGCGAAGCTCGTCGACGCCGCGGGTGCGCTGCTTGGGCGTGCCGAGCACGCGGAGGCGTCGTTCGCCGCGCATCGCGGCGGGCTGCAGGAGATGGTCGTCGAGCGTGCGCGCGCAGACATCGCGCTCGCCGTCGCCGCCACGGCGGCGCAGCGTGCGACGCAGGCGGTCTCGTCGCTGCTCGGCATGCAGCTCTGATGGCGCTGGCCGTCGCAGCGGTCGAACGCGTACGCGCGTTGTCACCGCGTGCACGACTAGCGTGGGTCGTCGCGCTCTTCCTGCTCGCGGCGAGCGGCGTTGCGGCCTTCGTCGCGGCGCGCGATGTGCGGGTCGTGCTGTTCGCGACGCCGCTGCATGCCGACCAGCTGGCGGAAGTCGAAGCGCATCTGGCGGCGTGGAGCATCCCGTATGCGGCCGGCAGCGACAACGTGCGGGTCGATCCCGGCCGCCGCAGCGGGCTGCTGCTGCGATTAGCTTTGGCAGGCGTACCGCATCCGCATTTGGCCGGCAGCGACGAAGCGTTGGCGCATGTCGGCGCGTTGACGCCGCAGACCGTGCTTGAGGCGCAGACGCGCGACGCACTGGCGGCGGATTTGGCGCTGGGGCTGCGCGGGCTCGACGGCGTCGCGGACGTGCGCGTCGTGATCGCGCCCTCGAGCGGCGGCGTCTACGCTGACGACGCGCACCGCGACGCCAGCGCCAGCGTGCGCATCGCACTGGCAAGCGGCGCGCGGTTGGGCGGGCGGACCGTGGCCGGGATCAAGGCCTTCGTGGCCGGCGGCGTCCCGGGTCTGGAGCCGGCGCGGGTCACGGTCGTCGACGATCGCGGGTTCGCGCTCGACGGTGACGCCGGCGACGACCCCTCCGACGTACAAGTCGCGTTGCAGAGCGCGCTCGATGCGGCCTTCGGGGCGAAGACGACGATCGTGCGCGTCCATCGCGAACCGCTGGGCGAACGGCGTGAAGTGCACGACGTGCGGCGGGGTGCGCTCGGCGGGACGATCGCGCGCTCGACCAGCGACGAACGCTACGCGTCGGGCGCCAAACACTACTCGAAGCAGAACGGCACCGAAGATCGCGGCAGCGACACGCGCGAGGAACGGCGCAGCGTTGCGCCCGATGCGACCGCAAGGCTTTCCGTCGCCGTCTTCGTCGACGCGTCGCGCGGGCTCGCGCTCGACAAGATTCGCGAGCTGGCGGCGGCGACCGCCGGCATTCGCAGCGACCGCGGCGACGAGCTGCGCGTCGAGGCCGTCGCGTTCGACGAGGGAGCGCCGCACGCGCCGGCCCCAGGCGCGCCGGCCTGGCTGCTGGCGGCGCTGAGCGCGCTGCCGCAGCTGGCGACGGCCGCCGCCGTCGTCGCGATCTCGGCCTTCGTGGCGCGGCCGTGCGCTGCGGTCGCGATGCGCATGCTTGAAACGGCGTCGGCGCGGAGCACGGCTCGCAGTGCCACGGGAATCCCGCCGGCCCGCATGCGCGGGGTGCTCGATGGCGAGCCGCCGCACGTTGCCGCCGCGATCATCTCCGCCTTGCCGACCGCGACCGCTGCCGCCGTACTCGAACTGTATCCGCCTGACGAACGCGCGGCGATCGTACGCCGGCTCGCCCGCGCGAACGCAAACTTGGTACCGCCCGCGGAGGAGTTGCTGCGTGCCCGAGGCTGACTTCGTCTCGTTGGCCGAGATGCTGATGCGTTCGGTTGACGACTCCGTCATCAGTGATGCGCCGCCGGTGCCCGCCGAAGCGCGGGACGACGGCCCGAGCGACGAGCGCATCGCCGCTGCGCTGCGCGATGCGCGACTGTTTGGGGCGCGGTTGGCCGATGCGTTCGATGAGGCGTCGGCCCGGCTGTTGCGTGAGCTTGCCGCCGACGTCTTGGGGCGGGAGTTGCGTCTGGCCCCATGCGACCTTGCACGCATCGTGCGCCGCGTGCACGCCGGGGCACCGGTCGTCGGCGTGCGCGTCGCGACGGAGGACGCCACCGGTCTCGGCGACGTTCCGGTCGTCATCGACCCGTCTCTGCGCAGCGGCGATGCGATCGTCGAGCTGAGCGGCGGCGCGATCGATGCGCGTCTGGGCGTGCGGCTGGCGCAGGTGCTCGAGGCGTTCGGGTGATCGGCCGCGCCCGGGGCACGATCGTTGCGACCCGCGCCGGGATGCTGGAAGCGGAACTGCCGTTCGTCCGCGCGGGCGACACGGTCGCGATCCGCAGCGGCCGCCGCGAGGCGCACGCCCGTGTCGTCGCGCTGGAGGGCACGCGAGCTACGCTCGCTCCGTCGTGTGCGGTCGACGGTATTGCGCGCGGTGACGTCGTGACCGCGGCCGGCGCTGCCTTCGGGCCTCTCGGTACCCTCTTGCTGGGTCGTGCGATCGACGCGTCCGGGGCGGCGCTCGATGGAGGGCCTGCGGTACGCTCGTTTCGGGTCGGCCGCGATCGCGGTGCGCCGGCGCTTGACGAGCGGCGTCCGTGCACGCAGCTCTTCCAGACCGGCATCCGCGGCATCGATGGGCCGCTCGCGTTCGGGCGCGGCGCACGAATCGGCATCTTCGGTCCGCCGGGCGCCGGGAAGTCGACCCTCGTGGATGCGGTCACGCGTGGGTCGGACGCCGACGCGACGGTCGTTGCGCTGATCGGCGAGCGCGGCCGGGAGGCGGAGCGCCGCGTCGAGGCGCTCGACGCGCGCACGACGGTCGTGTGCGCCACCAGCGACCGGTCTCCGGCCGAG
Source organism: Vulcanimicrobiota bacterium (assembly GCA_003161555.1). GTDB lineage: Bacteria > Vulcanimicrobiota > Vulcanimicrobiia > Vulcanimicrobiales > Vulcanimicrobiaceae > Vulcanimicrobium > Vulcanimicrobium vanleeuwenhoeki. Next base: position 20,902 of record PMOG01000114.1, read on the forward strand.
CGGCTGCGCGCCGCGGAGGTCGCGTTCGCACAGGCGGGCGCGCTGCGCGCGCGCGGCCTCGACGTCCTGCTCATCGTCGACTCGCTGGCGCGGATCGCGGCGGCTGCGCGGGAGATCGCGCTGGCTGCCGGTGAGGCGCCGGGACGCGGCGGCTTTCCGCCCAGCGTCTTTGCCGTGCTGGCGCGGTTGCTCGAGCGCGCGGGCCCGACCTCGGCCGGCAGCGTTACCCTGGTCGCGACAATTCTCTCCGACGGTCCCGACGAGCACGACCCGGTCTCCGAGGCGGCGCGCGCGGGCCTGGACGGACATCTCGTCCTGTGCGAGCGCCTGGCGCGGATGGGACGCTTTCCCGCAATCGACCTCGGCCGGAGCACGAGCCGCACCTTCGCGGAGTGCGCCGGCCCTGGCCACGTCGCCGCGGCGCGGCTGCTGCGTGCGGCCGTCGCGGCGCTCGACGAGTCGCGTGAAGCGCGCGGGCTGGGGATCGACGCGGCGGCCGGCGACCCGTTTCTGCCACGCTGCCTCGCGCAGGAGCCGGCGATCGACGCATTCTTGCGTCAGGACGGCGCGCCGTCTCCGTTCGCGCACACGCTCGCCTGCCTCGAGGCCGTGACGCAGCCGCTTCGCGCGTGAGGGTCCTCGGCCACTTCGGGGATGCAGCTTTGGCGTTGGCGGAGTACAATACGGGTCCGGGTGCCGTGGAGAACCATCGTGGCGTATCACCCTATGCCGAGACGCAGCACGATGTCGAGGCCGTCCTGGCTTCGCGTGCAAGGCATCGCTGCCGCCAGCGCGCTCGCTTTCGCGCTGCTGCCGGTCGCGGTGTCGGCGGGACGTGGTGAGACCGACGTTCCCGTCGCCACGATTCTCGCGGCGTACACCCGCGCCACGCACTCCGATGACGTCACCACCTATGCGGCCCAAGGGACGCTCATCGGCGAGGGATTGACCGGGACGTTCACGGTCGTTCGCGACGGGACGAACGAACGCGAGGACGACGTCATGGGGCCGCGTCACGAAACGACGCTGCGGCTGGGCGATCGAATCTTCGTGCGCAATGCGAACGGCAACGTGCGCGAGCTGCGCGGCTACCTGCACCGGCGCGGCCTGACCGAAGACTTGCTCGACTCGGGCGCATTCGCCACACATCCCGAGCTGGCGCGCTTCGCCGGCTGGGGCGATGCGAGCGGCGTGCGGGCCTGGCGGCTCGAGGTGCGCGCCGCCGGGGGCGAGCCGGAGACCCTGTGGATCGATGCCGGAAGCGGGCTGCCGTTACGGCTGGAGTTTCTCGACGGCGATGGGCCATCGTTCGTCGAGTACGGCGACTGGCGCGACGTCGCCGGCCGCAAGATTCCATTTCGGGCGGTGCTCACCGACGGCGATCGCCGCTACGACACGGTCCAGCAAACGACGTCGGTGACGATCGATCAGCCGGTGGACGCCGGCGCCTTCGTACCGCTCAAACCGCGGCTGCTGGCGGCCGATCGCGTCCACACCGTGCCGCTGGTCGAGCGCGAGGGACACGTCGGTGTCACCGTGCAGTGCGCGGGACGGGACTGGTTCTTCTTGCTCGATACGGGCGCCCAGTCGATCCTGGTCGACACGGGCATTCTCAAAGCCGCGGGGATTTCGCCGCAAGGTGCGCTCGAGGTGCGGGGCGCGACCCGCAGCGGCGGTCTCGGCGTGGCGGTGCTGCCGTCGCTGGCGATCGATGGAGCCGCGCTCGACAACGTCGTCGTCTCCTCGCTCGACCTCAGTCACAGCATCGGTGGCAAGCTGCACTTCGACGGTATCCTCGGCTACCCGTTCTTCGCCTCGGCCCTGGTGGAGATGGATTTCAGCAACCACCTCCTGCGATTCGGGCCGCCGGGATCGTTCACGCCGCGCGGCACGCCCGTTGCGCTCGACGTCGACCGCGAACTGGCCGAAGCGTCGCTGCGGGTAAACGCGATCCAAGCCCCCTTCATCATCGACACCGGCAACAGTGCGGAGATGCTGCTCTACCGGCCGTTCCTCGACGCGCACGCCGGCATCGTCCCCTTCTCCAGTGCCGGATCGTGGAACTACGGGATCGGCGGCGCGAACGCGACCTATCGCACGACGGTCGACGACCTCGATATCGGCGGCGTGACGCTCTATCACCGGGCGGTCGACGTCGTGTTGGCGCGCGATGGTGCGTTCGCCGACCGGGTCGACGCCGGCAATATCGGTCTGGGCGTGCTGCGCAACTTCGTGGCCACCTTCGACCTCGGCGGCGCGACGATGTATCTGGCGCCGGGGGCCCAATTCGACGACGGACGGCTGCGCGCGTCGCTCCCGGCAATATCCTCGTAGCACGCGGGTCACGCGCAGCGCGTACGGTCGCGGCGGAGGCCCGATCGCATGCAGCACGTACCCGAAGTCACCGTCCTGAGCGCGCCGCTCGCGCACACCGACCGCCGCGCGCTTTCTGAAGCCTGGTACCGTGCGCTGCACCTCGCCGCACCGGCGCCGCGCGATCCGGTCGCGCAAATGCCGCATCCCGCGCGGTGCGCGGCCGGCGGCAGCTTTCGCGCGCGATCGGTCCGGTCCGAGGCCCGCCCACCGAAGGGCCCGGCCGCCCAGGCCATTCGCCTGCTGCGCGAGCCGCGGGTAACCGACGTTCGCGAACGCCGCGACGTGGTGACGCCCTTCGCGCGGCGGCTCGCGCGTGCCGTCGTGGCGGGCGCGCGGCGGCCGGAACCTACGGCGTGCACGATTCGTACCGGCGGCGGCCGCATCGTCGTGCTCGTGCGTCGCGACGGTGCCCGGGTGCGCATCGTCGCTGTCTGCACGCCGCACGTGCGCGAGCGGGTCGAACGGGCGCTTGCGCATGCACGGTTCGCGCTCGCGGCGGCCGCCGCGCGCAGTGAGGTCGCTTGATGGACGGGCCGTCGCCGCTCGACGCCTTCGACCGGGTTGCCGCCCGCGCCGAGGATCTGCGCGATGCGTTCCGGCCGGGCGGCGTGCCGCTGCACGGCGACGTCACCGGCGCGCCGCGGGTACTTGGTTCGAACGACCCGCTCAGCGTGGCGCTGCCGCCCGGTGCGTGGCTCGCGACAACGGCTCCCGACGGCACGCGCGCGTACACGCGCGACGGGGCTTTGACCCTTGCCGACGGCGTCTTGCGCACGCGCGACGGCGCGGCCGTCCTCGGCTACCCCGGCGGTGACGCGCGCGCCGGCATCGCGAGCCCGCTCGAGCTCCCGGCCGCCGATCGCGCCTTGGGACGCTGCGACACACCGGCCATCGAGCCCGACGGCAGCGTGGTCTACCGTCGGGTCGCGATCGATCCCCGCACCGGCGAACGCAGCCTCGAACGTCGCGCGATCGGACGCATCGCGCTAGCCCGATTCCCCGCCGGCAGCGAGCCGGTTCGCCTCGACGGCGGTCATGTCGCCGCGCCGCATGGCGTGACGCCGCATGTGGGGACTCCAGGCGACGGAGTGTTCGGCGCGCTGACGACGGCGAGCCGCGAAGCCGGCAGCGTCGACATCGCCGCCGGAGTCGAGCGTCTGAACGAATCGTACCGGCAGTTCGAGGCGCTGGGGGCCGCGTTTCGCTCGCGTGCCAGCGTGCAGAAGACGACCCTCGATCTCATCAAGTGATCGCTGAAGCCGAGTTTGCACCCGCCGCCGACGGCCTGCGGCGTTTGCGCTTCCGGGCGCGCTCGTCGATTCCGCTCGAAGCGGCCTGCGTCGTCGCCAACGGTTTGCGCGAAACGTTGCGCGAGCTCTTCGGCGAGGCGTGCGAACTGGTCGTCGGCGAGCCGACGTCGCTGCCGGCCGATGCGTGGCGGATCGTCTCACACGATGCACTGTTGTTCCTGACACGCGGCCGGCAGACCGACATCGTGCTCGTGATCCCGCGGGCCGACGCGCGGCGTCTCGTCTTGCGCGCCTTCGGCGAATCTGCATCGCCGGCGCATGCGCCCGCGCCGCCCGAACGCGAGTGTTCGGCGCTCGAGCTGCACGCCATCGAGCGCATCGCGGCCCGCTGTGCGCCGGCCTTCGATCCGCTGTGCGCCGAACGGCGGAGCCCCTCGCGTGCCGTCGCGCCCGGTGACGTCCCGGTAGCCGCCGCGTATTTCGACGTCCGCGTCCTGGCGCCGGCGGCGCTGGTCCTCGGCGTCGCGATCGTGCGCGCGCTCCCCGATCCCGGGCCGGCATCCGGTTTGCCGCCGGGGACACTCGATACGGTGCCGTTGCGCCTGCGGGTCGTGTTCGCGCAGGGGCGCGTCGGCGCGGGCGCCTTCGCGCGCTGGCGGCCCGGCGAGATCGTCCCTCTGGCTACGCCGGTCGGCGCGCCGGCGCGGCTCGAGATCGGCCGGCGTCCATTTGCGTTGGGTGCGCCCGGCGCGTGCGGTTCGCGTGCCGCGCTGCGGGTCGATGCGCCGGCGGGAAACCTCGCGTGAGCGGACCGTCGTGGCCGGGTTCGATCGATCGCTTGATGCACGTTCCGCTCGAGGTCACCGCGGAGTTGGGCTCCGCGACGATGCCGATGCGCGACGTCCTCGCGCTCGGTGCGGGATCGATCGTCGTGCTGGACCGGCATGCCGCGGGACCGGTCGACGTGCGCGTGAACGATCGCCTGGTCGCGCGCGGCGAGATCGTCGCCGTCGACGACCGCTTCGGCGTGCGCATCACCGAACTCGTCGAGCAACCGTAGTGCCGTGGACGCGCTGCTGAATCTCGCCGGCCGCGGGCACGCCGCACTGCCGCTCGATATTCTGGCCGCGCTGACGCTGCTGACGCTGGCGCCGT
>PMOG01000049.1 GCA_003161555.1 Vulcanimicrobiota bacterium
ATCACGCCCTACATCAACGCCTCGATCATCATGCAGTTGATGACGGTTGTGATCCCCCAGCTCGAGGAGATGGCGAAAAAAGGCGGCGAGGAAGGCCGCAAGACGATCAGCCGCTACACGCGCTACCTGACGATCGTGCTCGGCACGATCCAGGCGACCTCGATGTCGATCGCGATGAGTCGCGGCGGCGTGTTTTACGACCACTCCTGGCAGTTCATCGTCTACGCGGTGGTCGCGTTCGTCTCGGGCACGATGTTCTTGATGTGGCTCGGCGAGCAGATTACCGACAAGGGGATCGGCAACGGCGTCTCGCTGATCATCTTCGTCGGGATCGTGCTGCGCTTCCCGACCCAGGTCTCGCAGACGTTCTCCCTTGCCAACAAGGGCAACGTGAACTGGTTCGGGCTGTTCCTGTGGGTCGCGATCGCCCTGGTCACGATCGTCTCGATCGTGTTCATGTATCAGGGCCAGCGCCGGATCCCGGTCCAGCAAGCGCGCCGCGTCGTCGGACGGAAGCTGTACGCCGGGCGTTCGAGCTACATCCCGCTGCGGCTGAACAATGCCGGCGTCATCTCGATCATCTTCGCAATCTCGATTTTGCTCCTGCCGCAGCAGGCGCTGTCCTGGTTCGGCGGCAGCTCGCGTGATACGCACAGTATCGCCGGGACGATCTCGTTCTACGTGCAGACCTACTTCGGCCCGCAGTCGTTCCTCTACAACGCGGTCTACTTCTTACTGGTCGTGATCTTCACGTTTTTCTACTCCGCGATCGTGGTCAACACGCGCGACATCGCCGAGAACCTGAAAAAGTCGGGCTCGTTCATCCCGGGCATCCGGCCGGGCCAGCCGACCGTCGACTACATCAACAAGATCCTGGCCCGCATCACGACCGCTGCGGCGATCTACCTCGGCCTGCTAGCCGTGATCCCGTCGCTCCAGCGCGACGTCGGCCTGACCTCGCTGTACATCGGTTCGACCTCGCTGCTGATCGTCGTCGGCGTCGCACTGGACTCGATCACACAGATCGAAGCGCGCCTGGCAATGCGCGACTACCGGGGTTTCATCAACCGATGACCTGCAGCTCGTGCGCCGGCGGGCGGCCGTGAACCTCATCTTTCTGGGTCCGCCCGGCGCCGGCAAGGGAACTCAGGCCAGGATTTTGGCGGAACGGTCCGGGTACCGGCAGCTCTCGACCGGCGATATCCTGCGCGCCAACGTGCTGGCGGGAACGCCGCTGGGCCGCGAGGCGAAGCCGATCATGGAGAGCGGCGGGCTCGTGCCCGACGACTTGATCATTCGCATGATCGCGGCTGAGTTCGAAGGCGGCGGTCCGTTCATCTTCGACGGCTTTCCGCGGACCGTGACCCAGGCGCAGGCGCTCGACAATCTGCTGGTGCGCAAGCGCAGGTCGGCGGTCGCCGTGCTGTTCAGAGTCGACCTGAGCGTCCTGATCGATCGCCTGACCGGCCGCTGGACGCACCTCGCGTCCGGCCGCGTCTACCACGAGCGGTACGCGCCGCCAAAACGGCCCGGGATCGACGACGTCACCGGCGAGCCGCTGGTCCAGCGCCCCGACGACAAGGAAGAAACGATCCGCACGCGCCTGGCCGTCTACGAAGAGCAAACGGCACCGCTGATCGCGTACTACGACGATCCGGCCGATCCGCGGCTGGTCAGCGTCGATGCGCTCGGACCGATCGACACCGTCACCCGCGAGTTGGTCGCGCTGATCGACGGCAACGGCGACGAACGGCGGGCGGCCGGATGATCACCATCAAATCGCCGCGCGAGATCGAGATCATGCGGCGCAGCGGGAAGATCACCGCCAAAACGCTCGCACGGTTGATCGAAGCCGCAAAGCCCGGCGTGACGACGCGCGACCTCGACCGGATCGCCGATGAATCGATTCGCGCGCTGGGCGGCATCCCGACCTTCATCGGCTACAACGGGTATCCGTCGGCGATCTGCACCTCGGTCAACGACGAAGTCGTTCACGGCATGCCGGGCCTGCGTACCCTTCTGGACGGCGATCTGCTGTCGATCGACATCGGGACGACGCTCGAGGGCTACGTTTCGGATTCCGCCGTGACGGTCGCGGTCGGCCGCGTCAGCGAGACCGCGCAGCGGTTGATGCGCGTGACCCAGGAATGCCTGATGGCGGGGATCGCGCAGATGCAGGCCGGCAACCGCCTCGGCGATATCGGCCACGCCGTCCAGCAGCACGCCGAGGCCGAAGGCTTCGGCGTCGTCCGGGCGCTGGTCGGCCACGGCGTGGGGCGCAAGATGCACGAGGATCCACAGGTGCCCAACTACGGGCAAGCGGGAACCGGAACGATTCTGCGCACCGGCCTTGTCCTCGCCATCGAGCCGATGATCACCGAAGGCTCCTGGGAAGTTGAAACCCTCGACGACGGCTGGACGGTCGTTACCGAGGATGGTAAACTAGCGGCGCACTTCGAGCACACGATCGCGATCACGGATCAGGGCCCCAAAATCCTGACCCTGCGCGACGTCTACGAACACCCCGACGTCGCCAACTATCGCCCCCAACAAGAAGTAGCCGCATGACCCAATCCGAGATAAATCGCGGCCTGTACCTGTCCCATCCCCACAGCAAGAAAACAATCCTTACGGCCCCCCTCGGGGAATCGAGCCACTGCGACCAGGTCGCCGGGGCCGATATCCTGGGGCCCCCACGCCTCCGGCGTGGGGGGTGCGAAGCCGGAGGCGGAGCACCTTTAGAATGAAAGTCAGACCCAGCGTCAAGCGCATTTGCGAGGCGTGCAAGATCATCCGGCGCGAAGGTAAAGTCCGCGTGATCTGCAGCGTCAACCCGAAGCACAAGCAGGTTCAGGGATAATGGCACGTATCTCCGGCATTGATTTGCCGCGCGACAAGCGCGTCGAAATCGGTCTTACCTACATCTTCGGCATCGGCGTGCCGACCGCGAAGAAGATCCTCGCGCAGACGAAGGTCAACCCCGATACGCGAATCAAGGACCTCTCGACCGAGGACGAGCAGCGCATTCGCGAGGTCGTCGAGACGCTGAAGGTCGAGGGCGACCTGCGCCGCGAGATCGCGTCGAACATCAAACGTTTGGTCGACATCGGCTGCTACCGAGGTTTGCGTCATCGCCGCGGGCTGCCCGTCCGAGGCCAGCGCACCAAGACGAACGCCCGCACCCGCAAGGGTCCCAAGCGCACCGTCGCCGGCAAAAAGAAGACGGCCACCAAGAAGTAGCGAGCCTGAGGCCCGGTCAAGCGACCGGGCCTCTTGCTTGCAACACTTGGCCGGATGACCCGGCAGCGGGGCGGCCAAAGGCGGCGGTGATGAATCCCGAGCCGACACCAGCGCGCTTGATTCGGCGGGTGCTGGTTGCCAACCGCGGCGAGATCGCGATCCGCGTGATGCGCGCGGCGACCGAACTCGATCTGACGACGATCTCGATCTACTCGCAAGAAGATCGCCTCGCGCCGCACCGGTTCAAGGCCGACGAAAGTTACCGCGTCGGCGAGGGCAAAGGCCCCGTCCACGCCTACCTCGACATCGAGGACGTTTTGCGCATCGCGCGGGCGACCGCCGCCGACGCGATCCATCCCGGCTACGGGTTCCTCTCGGAGAACCCCGATTTCGCCGCCGCCTGCGCGCGCGACGGCATCGTGTTCGTCGGACCATCGGCCGAGGTCATGCGCCGGCTCGGCAACAAAGTCGAGGCGCGGAAAGTCGCGTCCGGCGCCGGCGTCCCCGTGATGCCGGCGACCGGCGCTCTGGACGAAGACCCCGCAACGTGGAGTGCCGCGGCCGCGGCGATCGGCTTCCCGGTCATGCTCAAAGCGAGTTGGGGCGGCGGCGGACGCGGGATGCGCGTGATCGAGCAGGCCGGCGACCTGGACGTGAACGTGGCCGCCGGACGGCGCGAAGCGCAAGCGGCCTTCGGAAACCCGGAAGTTTTCCTCGAAAAGCTGGTGCGCCGCGCGCTGCACATCGAGGTGCAGATCCTCGGCGATCGCTACGGCACGGTCGTCCACTTGTTCGAACGCGACTGCAGCATGCAGCGACGCCATCAGAAAGTCGTCGAACGCGCGCCGGCTCCGTCGTTGAGCAATCCCGAACGCGCCGCCCTCGCCGAGGCGGCGCTGCGCGTCGCACGCGCGGTCGGCTACACCGGCGCCGGAACGGTCGAGTTCCTGCTCGATGTGGAGACGCGGCAGTTCTACTTCATCGAGGTCAACCCGCGGATTCAGGTCGAGCACACCGTCACCGAGGTCGTGACCGGGATCGATCTGGTGAAGGCGCAACTGCTGGTCGCCCAAGGCGCGCGAATCGGTGAGCATCCGGAGCTGCCGCCCCAGGCGTCGATCGCGCTGAACGGCCACGCGCTGCAGTGCCGAATCACCACCGAAAATCCGCTCGACGGGTTTCGGCCCGACTACGGTGAGATCAGCGCTTACCGCTCCGCGACCGGCTTCGGTATTCGGCTCGACGGCGGGAACGGCTTCGCCGGGGCCGTGATCACGCCGTTTTACGACTCACTGCTGGAGAAGGTCACCGCCTGGGGACGCTCGCCGCAAGAGGCGATCTCGCGAATGCATCGTGCGCTGCGCGAATTCCGCGTGCGCGGCGTAGCCACCAACTTGGTTTTCCTCGAAGCGCTCTTGGAGCATCCGCGTTTTGTGCGCGCGGAGTACACGACGCGCTTCATCGACGAGACGCCGGAGCTGTTCGATTTCGCGCCGCCGCGCGACCGCGCGACGCGGCTCTTGGGATTTCTGGCCGACACGATCGTCAACGGCAACGCGGAACTGAAAGGCCGCAGCCTGCCGGCGCGCGTCGACGACCCCAGGATTCCCGCCATCGAGGCACCGCTCGAGCCCGGCCTGCGCGACCGGCTGCGGATACTGGGTCCCGACCGCTTCGCGCAGTGGGTGCGAAATTACGACCGAGTGCTGATCACCGACACGACCTTTCGCGACGCGCACCAGTCGCTGCTGGCGACGCG
>PMOG01000099.1 GCA_003161555.1 Vulcanimicrobiota bacterium
GGCGTCGGCGTGGGCGTGGGTGTGGGTGTGGGCGTCGCGGTCGGCGTTGCGGTCGGTGTTGCCGTGGGCGTCGCGGTCGGCGTTGCGGTCGCGGTCGCGGTGGACGTTGCGGTAGCGGTCGCGGTCGCGGTGGGCGTCGCCGTTGCCGTGGCGCTCCCACTCGGCGACGGGGTCGATGTGGGCGTCGACGTACCGGCGGGAGTCGCCGTCGAACGCGGAATGGTGCTGCCGGTCCCGCCGCTTCCCGAGCAGGCGGCCACGATGGAAGCGCAGAGCAAGCCGGCGAGCATGCTTGCCGGCAAGAGACGGGGATTACGCACGGACACTCCTTAGAACCGGCGGCGAGGGTGAGGCACACCGTACCGTACCAGTCGGGGACCGGTCCGCAGTATCAGGGAAAACCCTGCTCCGCGACGGACGAGTGATTCCGGCCTGAAGCTATCAGACGAAACTGCGCAGCGACATGGGGGGCAACCCTACTTCTGCTCGAGTTTCTCCCGGAGAAGTTCTTGCGTGAGGGCAGGGTTGGCTTTGCCGCGCGAGGCTTTCATCACCGCACCGGTGAGGAAACCCAGCACGTTGGTCTTGCCGGCGCGGTAGTCGGCCACGACCTTCGGATTCGCGTCGAGCACCTCCGCGACGAGCGCGGCTACGGCGGCGCGATCGCTGACCTGGGCCAAGCCTTCCCGCTCGACGATCGCCTTGGCCGAGCCGCCCTCGATCCAGAGGACCTCGAGCACCTTCTTCGCGGCGGACGAGTTGATCGCGTTGTTTTGTGTCAGTTCGACCAGCTCGGCGAGCGCTTCGGGCGTGACCTTGCCGCCGGAGATCGCAATTCCGGTTTCGTTGGCCAGCCGCGAAAGATCGCCTAACACGAAATGCATCGCCGCCAGCGGCTGTCCGGATGCGGCAGCGACGCGGTCGAACCACTGCGAGAGCGCCGCATCGTCGACCAGCTGCGTCGCCTGCTTCGACGCGATTCCGAAGCCGTCGACGTACCGGATGTAGCGCTCGTACGGCGTCTCGATCAGCGTTGCGCGCACCGCGTCCGCCGCTGCCGGCGGGCTGTCGAGCGGCACCAGGTCCGGGTCCGGAAAGTACCGGTAGTCGTGCGCTTCTTCTTTCGAACGCTGGCTGTGGGTCACGCCCGCGGCCTCGTCCCAGCCGCGCGTTTCCTGAATCACGCGTCCGCCGCCCTCGAGCACCGCGATCTGGCGCGCGATCTCGCTCTCGATAGCCCGCCGCGCGCTGCGAAACGAGTTCATGTTCTTGATCTCGGCTTTGGTACCGTACTCGGCCGCGCCGCGCAGGCGGACCGACACGTTGGCATCGCAGCGCAGCGAGCCTTCCTCCATCTTGACGTCGCTGACGCCGAGTTCGCGGAACGTCCGTGCCAGCGACTCGAGGAATGCGACCGCCTCCTCGGCGCTGCGCAGATCGGGTTCACCAACGCACTCCATCAAAGGAACGCCGGCCCGGTTGAAATCGACCAGCGACGAGGTCGCGCCGGCCAGCCGGCCGTCAGCGCTGGCGTGCGTCGATTTCCCGGTATCCTCCTCGAGATGGATGCGCGTGAGCCGGCACTCTCCGCGGGTCCCATCCTCGAGCCAGTAGCGCACGATGCCGCCGACCGTCAGCGGCATGTCATACTGCGAAATCTGATAGTTCTTGGGCATGTCGGGATAAAAATAGTTCTTGCGGTCGAACTTCGCGTGCTCGGGAATGGTGCTGCCGAAGGCGAGTCCGGCGCGCACGATCTGTTCGATCGCCTTGGCATTCGGCACCGGGAGTGCACCGGGCAGCGCGAGACACACCGGACAGACGTTCGTATTGGGCGGACTGCCGAAGGCGTTCGGGCAGCCGCAGAACATCTTGCTGACGGTCTTCAGTTCGACGTGGCACTCGATGCCGATCACGGCTTCGTAGCGCGCGCGTGTCTCCGCCGAGACTTCACCTGTACGTTCGTCGATCATCGAGCGCCCTCCGTGACGGGGCGCAGCTTGTCGGCGTGGCGCGTCGCCTGCTCGTAGGCATGCGCGTAGCCGAGCAGGGCGCGCTCGGTGAAGAGCGGGCTCGCGAGCTGCAGGCCCATCGGCATCGCGCGGGTGCCGTCCTCGGGGACGACCGCGCCGCAGGGCACCGAGAGCGACGGCAGGCCGGCCAGCGAGACGGGAATCGTGTAGTAGTCCATCAGGTACATCGCGACCGGATCGCTCTTGGCATTGAACCCGAAGGCGGGCGACGACGCTGCCGGCGACGCGATCACGTCGCAGAGCTCGAACGCGCGGGCGAAGTCTTCGGCGATCCGCGTGCGCGCTTTTTGCGCCTTGAGGTAATACGCATCGTAGTAGCCCGACGACAAGGCATAGGTGCCGATCAAGATCCGGCGCTTCACCTCGGGGCCGAAACCCGCCGCGCGCGTGCGTTCGTACATCTCGCCGACGTCCGCGCCGTCGACCCGCAGGCCGTACCGCACGCCGTCGAAGCGAGCGAGGTTCGACGAACACTCCGCCGGCGCGATGAGGTAGTAAGTCGCAAGGCCGTATTTCGCAGTCGGGAGCGAGACCTCGACCAGCTCCGCGCCCAGCGCGGCTAACTCGTCGTATGCGTTCCGGTAGCAGGTGTCGATCGACGTCCCGAGTCCGGCGGTATCGAACTCCTTAACGATGCCGACCCGCACGCCGCGCAAATCGCGCGGTAGGTTCGCCGCGGTCGGCTCGGCCGCTCGATCGATGCTGGTCGCATCGAGCGGATCCTTTCCGGCGATCGCGTCGTACGCCAATGCGGCGTCCTCGACGCTGCGCGCGAAGGGCCCGATCTGGTCGAGCGATGACGCGAACGCGATCAGGCCGTAACGCGAGACGCGACCGTAGGTCGGTTTGAATCCGACCACGTTGCAGAAGGCCGCCGGTTCGCGAATCGATCCGCCGGTATCGCTGCCCAGCGATAGGGTGGCTGCGAACGCCCCGACCGAGGCGGCGCTGCCGGCCGACGAGCCGCCCGGGACCCGCTCGAGGTCGTACGGATTGCGCGTCTTCTTGAAGGCCGAGTTCTCGCCGGACGAACCCATCGCGAACTCGTCGAGGTTGGTCTTGCCGATCGGCAGCGCGCCGGCGTCGAGCAGCCGCTGCACCGCCGTCGCCGTGTACGGGGCGACGAAGTTCCCGAGGATCTTCGAGCCCGCGGTCGTTCGCGTGCCGTCCAGACACATGTTGTCTTTGATCGCCACCGGCACGCCGGCCAGCGGCAGCCGCTCTCCGGCCGCGATGCGCGCGTCCACCCGGCGTGCCTGCGCGCGCATCAGCTCGGGCGTTAGCTGCAGATACGCGTCGACCTGCGCATCGATACGCGCGACGTGCGGGATCACCGTTTCGGCGACGTCGGCAGCGCTCATCTCGCCACGGTTAACGGCCGTGGCGATCGCCACGGCCGAGTCATGAAGCGGGTCCACCTCAGATGTCCTCGGCCAGAATTCGCGGCACCCGGAAATAGCCGCCTTGCGTTTGCGGTGCGTTCGCGAGCGCCGCGTCGTGCGAGAGCAGCGTCTCCGGACGCAGCGCATCGGCACGCTCGACGTTGCGCGACGGCACCACCTGCGCCGTCGCGGCCACGTTTGCGGTGTCGAGTTCGGTCAGTTCATCGACGAACGACAGCAGGTTCGCTAGCTGCGGTGCGAACGTCGCGATTTCTGCGTCGGAGAGGGCCAGACGCGCCAGACGCGCGACGTGACGGATGTCGATCCGGTCGGAAGCCATGACCAGCATCGTTTCGCGCCGCAGCGCGCAAAGCCCTGACGGTGTGGTCGTGCCCGTCTACGAAGGAACCATCAGGCAGCGCGTACGACACCCCTCCAGGCGCCTTCAGTCACCCCGTCAGCGACGAGAAACGACGGTTGAACATGGCTCGTCTTTTGCACGCGGCGCGTGCTGCTGCGCTGCTCGCCGCGGGCCTGATCCCGGCGGCCTGCGGCGGCGGGGGAGGCAGTCCAGCGTCCGCGCCGCCGCTCCCGATGCCCACCGCGACCGCTGCGCCGCAAGGGAATAACGTCACGCCGCAGTTCCGGATCGTCGTCCCGGCTAAGCTGGCGGCGTCGCGCACGCGCCGCGCGCCGCAATTCGTGTCGACGGCGACGATGTCGATCACGATCACCATCACGAACGCGCCCGCAGGGTCGACCCCAACCTCGGTCACGACGGACATCAGCGGCGCGTCCTGCGCGAGCGGGTGCACGGTCAACGGGCCGCCGTCGCCGCCGGGCCGGCTGGACAACTACCTGCTGACGACGTTCGACCAGACCGGCGGGGTGGGCAATGCGCTCGACACCGCGACCGCGTCCATCACGCCGGTATTTGGTCAGACGACGACGGCGACCGTCACGATGCTCGGGATCCCATTCTCGATCGTCATCCTCGGCGTTCCGACGAACTTTCAAGCCGGGACGACGAACCAATCCACGCCGTTGAACGTGGTCGTCGCGGATCACTCCGGGGAAACGATTACCGGTACGTACGCGAATCCGGTGGTCATCAACCAGCCGGATTCGCCCACCTTGTTCGGCGTGGCGATCACCGGCACGAACACGGCCTGCGGAATCCTTCAGTGCGTCACGATGACCGGTTCCTCCGACGCGCTCACCTTCTTCTATGACGGCCGAGCCGAAAACCCGGTGACGCTCACCTCGAGCGCGACGGGCGTCAGCGGATCAAATGCCGGAACCGCGACCTTTACGCCCGTGCTCCAGCCGATCGTGTGGGCAGGGGGCCCGACCAGCGCCGCGCCCGGAAACCCCATCGGCATCGACCTCTACACCGCCGCTCCCGGCCCAGTCGGCTGGGACGGGTTCGAAAGCTACGCCGAGCACGGCTACACCGACGGGCCCTGGTATCAGACGCTCACCCAGACCGGTGCAGCCGCGTGCAGTACCTTCGCAACCGTCCAAATCATACCGAACGACGGCCTCACGATATTTCAGGCGGACGCGATTGCGTCGCCGGTCGCGGGATTATGCACGCTGACGGTCACGGACGGCCTCACGCAGCAGCACAACGCCTCGCCGACGTTCGTCGTGACGTACACGACGTGGTCCGCCGACACCAATGTCAAACGCCGGCGATAATCGTTCCGCCGGCATTGCGTAAAGGTTTCCTAACGAAAGTTTTGGGACCGGGGTAGGGGCCGTTTTCTTGCGCGCGGTAACGGCTCGTGCGGCCTGCGCTTTCAGCGCCGGAGCTTTTCTTGTAATGGGGGTCAGGTGGCGGGCGCAGCGGTAACGGGAACCCCCAAAATCCGGACCTCGTCCGGTCGAGCCGCATTGCTGAGCCTCGTCGCCGCGGTCGCGTTGTCCGGCTGCAGCACCAGCGGCGGCAGCGCGATCACCGTGCGACCGACCCCGACGCCGGGGCAATCCGGCAGTCCTACCCCGACCCCGACTCCGGGCGGATCCGGCAGCCCAACCGCGACCCCGAGCCCGGGATCATCCAGCACTCCCAGCCCGTCTCCGGCCCCCACGGGGTCCGGTACGGGAACGCCCTCGCCGACCCCAACGCCGGGCTCGAGCGTCACCCCGAGTCCGACGCCGACTCCGGGTACGACGGCGTCCCCGAGCCCCACGCCCAGTCCCACGCCGAGCCCGACTCCCAGCCCCACGCCGAGCCCGACCCC
>PMOG01000132.1 GCA_003161555.1 Vulcanimicrobiota bacterium
AGCTTCTGGCCGCCCTTGGCGCCGATTTCCTCGTAAAAGGCGGGGCCGTATTTGCTCTTCGTCGCCTCGCCGCCCTTGCGCCCGATGGCTTCGTAGAACTCCGAGCCATATTTGGCCTTCACCCGGTCTCCGCCGCGTTTTCCGGCTTCGCGCACGCTCATGCCGCCGCCGTTGTCTGATACGTTATCGTTGATCGCCATGTTGGAAACAGTCTCCCTCGAGCTCAAAGCCCACGGTTCATCCTGTACCCAGCGGCGGGTAGCTTAAACGGTGCTCTGGACTGTCTTCGAAGGGCCGGCCGTGTTCGACGGGACCGGCGCCGCGCCGTTCACCACCGACGTCGGCGTCGCCGACGGACGAATCGTCGCAATCGGTGATCTTTCCGAGCGTGACGCATACGAGCGCGTTGCCTGCAGTTCTCTGGCACTCGCGCCCGGTTTCATCGACGTTCATTCGCATTCCGACGAACTCTGGCTGGTCGACGGACGTTGCGAAGGCAAGATCTGCCAAGGTGTCACCAGCGAGATCGGCGGCAACTGCGGGACGTCCGCCGCCCCGCTGCAGGGCGCCGCACTCACTGCGAAACAGCGCGATGCGGCGCAGTATCGCCTCGAGGTGGCGTGGACGACCTTCGATGGCTTCTTCGCACTTGTCGAACAGGCAGGCGTCGCACTCAACGTCGCGTCATTGGTCGGCCTGGGAACGACGCGCCGCTGCGTCGCCGGCGACGCGCCGCGCCCGCTCGAGGCCGACGAGATGCGCGCGCAAGCGCGGCTCGTTCGCGATGCGGTCGACCAAGGTGCGCTCGGCGTGTCGAGCGGGCTGATCTACGAGCCGGGTCGTCACGCCGACCGCGGCGAGCTGGTCGCCTGCGCCGAAGCGGCGCGCGCGGCCGGCGCTGCGCGTTACGTGTCGCACGTGCGCGATGAAGGTGACGATCTCGAAGCAGCGATCGCGGAAGCATTGGCAATCGGCGAGGCAGCGGACGTCGCGGTGCAGTGCTCGCACCACAAGGCGGCGGGAAGGCGCAACTGGGGCAAGGTGCATCGCACGCTGCCGATGCTGGACCGCGCCGGCCGTGGCGCCGGCGTCGCATGCGATGCGTATCCGTACGTCGCGTCGTGGACGGAACTGGCGACGATCCTGCCGCCGCGCGTGCGGGACGGCGGTGACGATGCTGCGCTCGAACGGCTGCGCGATCCGGCCTTCGCGGCGGCCTGCGCCTTCGCGCTCGAACTCGCGCGCGATCCGCTGCTCGGCGGCGACGGCTGGGACACGATTCTGATCACCGACGTCGGCAGCGAGCGCAACGCCGACGTCGCCGGCATGCGGATCGACGCGCTCGCACGCCACTGGCGCATGACGCCCTCCGCGGCGGTGGTGCGGCTGCTGGTCGAAGAATCGCTGCGCGTCGACTGCGCCTTCTTTTCGATGAACGAGGATGATGTCGCAGCGGTGCTGAGTGCATCGTTCTGCTGCGTGGGGAGCGACGCGTCGGCGCGCGCGTTCAGCGGCATCACCGCCCGCGGCGTTCCGCACCCGCGCACCTACGGAACGTTCCCGCGCATCTTCGGCCGCTACGTGCGCGGACGGCGCGTCTTCGATGCGGCCGAAGCGATTCGCCGCATGACCTCGCTGCCGGCCGACCTGTTCGGGCTGCGCGACCGCGGGCGTATCGCGCTGGGTGCGCATGCCGACCTGGTCGTACTCGACCTGGACCGGGTGATCGATCGCGCGACCTACGAGCGCCCCTTTGCCGCGCCGGAGGGCATTCGGGACGTCTACGTCAACGGGCGCGCCGTCCTCCGCGGCGGCACGTTGACCGGTGCCCGTCCCGGACGCGTTCTGCGCCAAGGGCGCTAAGCGAGGTGGGACTTCGGCGGGCCGTGCGCAAGACGTTGTGGTGACGCGCGCTGACTTCATCGCTGCGACGGCAGCGGCGGCCGCGACGGCAACCCCGCGTCCGCCGCCGGCGCGCCGCGTCTGGGCGGTCGTCGACCTCGAACGCGACGGCCGGGCACTGCTGACGCCGTTTACGGTGACGATCGCGCTGCACAACGCAACCGGACACCTCGTGCGCCTGCAGTTCCCGACTGCCGACCTGTTCCGCATCGATATCGTGCGCGACGACAACCCGCTGTGGTCGTCGGTGACCGGTCACAAACCGATTCCGATCACGCGGCAGCTCGACGTGTCACCGGGCCTGCTCCGCCTAGGTCAGGTCGTGGTCGATGCGACGACCGACGATCACCGCTCGCTCGCCGCCGGCACGTCGACCGTCCGGGTCGCGATGCTCGGCACCAACTTCGGCATGGTGATCGACACGCCGATCACGTTCGACCAACCTGCGTCGATCGCCGACGTCCTGGCCGGAAAGCCGTCGTCGATCCGCACAATCGCCGGCGAGGCCTATCTCGACGGCGCCTACCCGCGCTTGAACGACGCCTCGGGCTCGCTACGGCTGTCGCGCGCGCTCGGCATCCGCCCCGGCGCCAAGTATGTCGTCCGCGGCTTTCTCGACGCGGTCGGCGACGAGCGCGTCTTCGACGTCGGCCGCAGCGCGCCGGCGTTCGAAAGCGCCGCCAGCCCCGCGCCCTAAGGCTGCGGCGTCGCCGGCGTCGCCGGCGTCGAGGGCGCCGCGATGACGCCTTCCGCACGAGCGCGCAGCATGTGGTACAACCCCGTCTGCACGATCGCCATGTAGCCCAGGTACGCGCACGACGCACCGATGATCAGCACGTAACCGCCGCACCCGAGTGCGATCTGCCAAAGCTCGACGTGCGGGACCTTGTCGTTATTGGCCGCGGAGAGCATGAAGCCGAACTGGAGCGGGAGGATAAACGGAATGGCCAGGAGCGAGATCCCTTGCTGAATGGCCCATAGAATCAACAGCGCGATCGCCGAGGTACCGAACGCGTGCCGCACGAGTTCAAATGACTCGCGAAGCGCCGCGAACCCGGGACGCTCCCCACCGACTGCGGCGGGAAGTGCGTACATCGTGAAAAGCACCAGGGCGAGAAACGAGAGGAACAACGTCGGCAGCGCCAGGATCAACGCCGCCATCCCCAAGCCGACGAAACCGATCCCCGCCACGAAGACCGCTCCGATCCGTTTGCGGCCGGCGACGAAGCCGTCGGCCAGAGTCGCCGAACCGGTCGCCCACTGCGCGTTCGCGAGCCCGTAGGTCACCGTATAGATCCAGGCCTGTACGAAACAGCCAAGGACCACCGCGCCGAGCCACGCACCGAAGATCAGGGGGACGAACCACGCGGGCAAGGCTTCCGCCCGGCCCGAACCGGCCTGCGCGGCCTGCAGGCTTGCCAGATGCCCCTGCACCAGAATCACGGCAAAGAGTGCCGCGACCGATACGATGATGACGAGCGCGATCAGCGTGAGCGCCGCAATCGGCAGCGCCGTTATCGGGTTATCGCGGAAAAGGCGCCACGACCGGCTGAGGATCGCCTCGAGCGTGAGCGACGCCTCGGGAACCGGCGGTACGGTGCTCATGAACGCTCCTTTGCGGCGAGGTCGTGCAGCAGCGCGTCGTAGGCGGTGCGGCTGCGTTCGGAAAGCTGCGCCAGGTCGCCGTCGTTCTCGATCGTATAGCCAGCCCGGTTGCGCGCCAGCACCGGATCGATCTGCGCCGCGATGCGGCGTTCGACGTCGGCCGGCGCGACGTGGTCACGCGCGACCACACGCGCGATGCGGTCCCCGAGCGGCGCGACGACAAGGACGGTGCGGTCGCACGCACGCCAGAAATCGCCCTCGAACAAGAGTGGCACGACATGGACGACGATTCCGTCCGGCGCTTCCGCCTCCCGCTGCGCCGCCAGGGCGCGCACGCGCGGATGCGTGATCCCGTTGAGCTGCGCGCGCGCGGCGTCATCGGCGAAGACGATGCGTGCCAGCGCCGGGCGGTCAAGCGCGCCGGCCGCATCGATGACGCCTGGCCAGCGCGCAGCGATCTGGCGCAGCCCCTCGCTGCCGGGCGCGACGACCTCGCGCGCCAGCAGGTCGCCGTCGATCAGCGTCGCGCCCCAGCCGGCGAAGAGGCCGGCGACGGCGCTCTTCCCGGAGCCGATTCCGCCGGTCAGACCGACCTGCAGCTTCGCCATCAGCCCGGCTCGAGAGCGGGCCGCGGCTGGGGGAAACGCGGCCGCACGTAGGTCCAGAACATCGCCGCGAACAGCATCACGTTCACGAGCGAGGCCGGGTGGGAAACGGCCGGCCAGAAGTCGCCGAGATTGACGCCCGGCAGCGGCAGCGGAGCGTGCGGCGCGTAGCGGTCGAAGAACATGACGAACCGCAAGCCGTACAGCGTGTCCAGCGAGGTCGTGAGGGTGAAGACGGCCGCGAACGCAACGAACTCCGGGCCCAGACCGATCAGCGCGACGCTGAGCATCACCGCCCCGTCGACATACCGTTCGTGCATGCGCGTTGAGAGCAAGAACACGGCGAAGATCGTCAGCATCGCGCACTCGACGAAGGCGCGCTCGCTGCGCAGCTGCACCAAACGCGCCAGCAGCGCCAGCACCGTGACGCTCGTCACCACCGCGCCGATCGCAGCCAGCGAGACACCGCCGACCTTCAGGCTGTCGGGAACGTAGAATGGCAGCAGCACCGACCACGCATTATAGGCGTTGACCGACGTGTACGAGACCGCCGTGCCGACAACGGAGTGCACCGTCAGCTGTTCGAGCAGCAGCTGCGCGACGCGGATCGGATCGGCGACGCCCGAGAAGAGCGCCACAACGGCCCAGACCAGGACACCCGAAGCGGCGATGCCGGCCGCGGTTCCACCCAGCCGCCGTCGCAGCGTGCCGGCGCGGCCCACCGCGACGTAGACCACCAGCACCAGCAGCAGC
>PMOG01000224.1:0-298 GCA_003161555.1 Vulcanimicrobiota bacterium
TTGCACGGCCCGCACCATGACGCGAAGAAGTTCACGTAGACAGCGTGGCCCTTCAGCGCGCCGAGAGCCACGACTTTCTTGTCCGGAGACGGCAGGCTGAAGGCGGGCGCCGGCTGGCCGGCCAGCGGAACGGCAGACGCTGCTACGGGGACGAGCGTGAGCGCGGCCGCGGCGGCTGCGAAACGAAAGAGCTGCACGTTTCCTCCAACCGGCTCGGATTCCCGACGGTTCCCGCTACACCAGGCTCGGGAAACGCACGGTCGCGGCGTCGTCGTGCATCTGCGCCACCAGCTCGTCG
>PMOG01000224.1:327-2878 GCA_003161555.1 Vulcanimicrobiota bacterium
AATCGAGCAGCCACGCTTCGACGGTCCGGCTCGCACCGTCGAAGGTGGGATTGGTGCCGATCGAAGCCAACCCCAGGTAATCGCGCCCGTCGTGGCGCGCCGTGATCCGGTACACGCCATCGGGCGGCAGCAGCTTGTGCGGCGGAACGGTCACGTTCGCGGTCGGGTAGCCCAGATCGTGCCCCCGCCCGGCGCCGAACGCCACCACGCCGGTGACGCTGAACGACGCGCCCAGCAGACGATCGGCGGCGGCGAAATCGGCCGCCGCGATCGCCGCGCGAATCCGCGTGCTCGAGACCCGCTCGCCCTCGTCGCGCTCGTTGGGCACCGCGATGACGTCCCGGCCGCGCGCTGCGAAATGCTCGCGCGCGAACGCGATGTCGCCGGCGCGCTTGCTGCCGAAACGAAAGTTCTCACCCACCACCATCGCGCGCGCATTGAGCCGCAAGATCAGCGTTTCATCCAGAAACGCCGCCGGACTCAACCCCGCGACGGCGGCATCGAACGGAATCACGTACGCGACGTCGAGCCCCGCGCGGGAAAATGCATTGACGCGCTCCTCGAGCGTCGCGATCAGCGGCGGTTCCTGACCGGGACGCAAAAACGCCGACGGATGCTCGCGAAAGGTCAGCACCGCAGTCCGCTCGCCGGCGCGGCGCGCCTGCAGCGCGGCGCGCACGATCGCCCGGTGACCGCGATGAAATCCGTCGAAGAACCCGATCGTGACGACGAAGGCGCGCTCGGGAGCCGTCGCGGGCAGCGTGTGATGGATCTTCACAGGAAGACCTTGCGCGGCGCGAGCAGCGCGCCGACCGTCTCGCCGACGCCGACCAGCGCGCGCGCGGAATCGCGCACGAACACGTGCTTATCCGCCGGCATCTCCGCCAGCGGCACCATCCGCCCGGCCCGAAAATCGGTCGCGCCGCGGCCGTCGAGCACGACGGTCGGAATCGGAATCACGCGCTCGGGCGGAACCAGCGCCTCGTCCGGCCCGCGCTCCACTTCGTCGAGCGTCCAGCTCTCGGAGAGCACGAACGGGCCGGATGCGTCGCGCAGCAGTGCGCCCATGTGGCCGACCGTCCCACACGCCGCGGCGATATCTTCGCACAAGGTGCGCACGTACGTGCCCTCGCTGCAGGCGATCCGCAGCCGGATCGTATCGCCGTCGCGCCCCAGCACCGCCAGCGCGTAGATCGTGATCGAGCGCGCTTCGCGCACGACCGTCTGCCCGGCGCGCGCGAACGTGTACAGGCGCCGCCCGCCGCTTTTGACCGCGCTGTACATCGGCGGTACCTGCGCGACGGCGCCGACGAACGCCGGCAGCACGGCCTCCAGCCGCTCGGTCAGATCGGAAGGCACCGCGCGTTCGACCAGCGTCTCACCACCGGCATCGCCGGTGACCGTCGCGCGGCCGAACACCAGCGTGCACACGTACCCCTTACGCCGGTCGGCGATCATCGGGATCAGCCGCGTCGCCTTGCCGAGCGCGATCGGCAGCACCCCAGAAGCCTGCGGATCGAGCGTTCCGACGTGACCGACCGCCAATTTTCCGCCCGGCTCCGGGTAGATCCGGCGCAGCCGCGCGCCGAACTGCGTCGACGACAGGCCCGCCGGCTTGAAGAGGTTGACGAAACCGAGCACGAGCTAGCCTAAGTGCTCGTCAAAGACCCTGCGCGCGCAGTGCAGCGTGAACGCCCTCGAGCGCCGCTTTGAGATCGCCCGGAAAGGTCAGCCCCGAGGCCATGAAATGGCCGCCGCCGCCCATCGTGGCGGCCGCCGCCTGCACGTTGACGCGCCCGCTCGAACGCAGACTCACCCGTACCGCGCCGTCGAAATCCTTGAACAGCGCCGCCGCCTCGACGCCCTCGACCGCGCGCAGATGCTGGATGATCTCTTCGGTATCCTCACCGTCGGCCCGCGCCTCGGCAAGCATCGCCTCGTCGACGACCGTCCAGCAATAGCGCCCGTCGTCTTCGAGCACCGCGCGATCCAACGCCATCCCGAGCAGCTTGGTCGCCGCAAAACGCTTGTTCGCGAAGATCTCCTCCGTGATCAGCGGCTTGTCGGCACCGTACTCGATCATCTCGGCCGACATGCGCAGCACTGCCGCGGTCGTGTTCGTGTGCATGAAGGCGCCGGTATCGGTCATGATCGTGGTCAGAATGCAGGTCGCGATCTCGGGCGTGATCTGCACGTCGAGTTCGTGCAGCAGCCGCAGCACGCAGGTTCCAGTCGATGCTTCCGACGGAATGACGTAATTCAGCGCGCCGAAGTGCGAGTTCCCCAGATGGTGATCGATGTCGAGCATGTTCGCCCGGTCGATCTGCGGCAGAAACTCCCCGGCCCGCGAGAAATCGCTCATGTCGCAGAACACCCACAGCGTGTCGGCCGGCAGATCGGCGGGCACCGCGCGCGCAACGAATTCCGCATCCGGCAGAAAGCGCAGATTCCGCGGCACCGGATCCTGCTGAAAATAGCCGACCTGCTTCCCGAGCTGCTTGAGCGCGAGCCCGAGCGCCAGTCCGGCGCCGAGCGTGTCGCCGTCGGGCTT
>PMOG01000074.1 GCA_003161555.1 Vulcanimicrobiota bacterium
CGCCGCGCCGGCGGCGGTCGCGAACATCATGACCAGTGCCGGCAAGAACCGTCTCATGCCGCCGCGACCGTGATGTCGGTGCCGTCGTAATCGACGCGTGCCGTGTGGCCGCTGGTCAGACGTCCGCGCAGGATCGCGTCGGAGAGCGGCGTCGTCACGTGGCGCGCGATCGCGCGGGCGACGAAGCGCGCGCCGTTGCCCTGCGCCATGCTCTCGTCGGCCAGGAAGCGGCGTGCGCGTTCGGTCAGATCCAGCCGCATCGCCTGCGTTCCGACACGGGTCGCCAGCAGCTCGATTTGAAGTTCGACGATCCGTTCGATCTGGGCCGAACCGAGCGCTGCGAAGACGACGATTTCGTCGATCCGGTCGAGCAGTTCGGGACGGAGCATCGACTCGAGCTCGTCGCGTTCGGTGTTCGAGGTCAGCACTACGATCGCGTGGCGGAAATCGATCGAGCGGCCCTTGGCGTCGGTGACGNNGCCTTCTCGATCTCGTCGAACAGGACGACCGAATACGGCCGCCGCCGGATCGGCTCGGTCAGCTGACCCGGTTCTTCATGGCCGGTGTAGCCCGGCGGTGCACCGATTAAGCGCGAGATCGTGTGCGATTCGGTGTATTCCGAGAGGTCGAGCCGGATCAGCGCATCGTCGGTGCCGAACAGCGCGTGCGCCAGCGCGCGCGCGAGTTCGGTCTTGCCGACGCCGCTCGGCCCGATGAACAGAAATCCGCCGACCGGTTTGCGCGGATCCTTGAGGCCGGCACGCGCGCGCCGGATCGCTTCGGCGACCACGCGGACCGCGGCGTCCTGCCCGATCACGCGCGCGCCGAGCGTCGCTTCGAGCGCCAGCAGCCCGGCCCGCTGCGCCTCGGTGATCGTGCCTTGGGGAATGCCCGTCCAGCGCGAAACGACTGCGGCGACTTGCTCGACGGCGACATGCAGGTCGCCCCGCATCGCCGCAGTCGCCGCCGCTTCGTCGACGACGTCGATCGCTTTGTCGGGTAGGTACCGGTCGGCGATGTAGCGCGCTGAAAGTGCGGCGGCGGCTGCGAGCGCATCGTCGTCGATCGTGACGTGGTGATGCGCGGCGTACTTCGGCCGCAGGCCGCGCAGGATGGCGACGGTCTGTTCGATCGTCGGCTCGTCGACGTGCACCGGCTGAAAGCGGCGCTCGAGCGCGGCATCGGATTCGACGTATTTGCGATACTCGTCGAAGGTGGTCGCGCCGATGCACTGCAGTTCGCCGCGGGCCAATTCCGGCTTGATCATCGAGCTCAGGTCGAGCGACCCTTCGGCCGCGCCGGCGCCGACCAGGGTGTGCAGTTCGTCGATGAACAGGATGATGTCGCGGCCCGCGCGCTTGACCTCATCGAGAATCTTCTTGACCCGGCCTTCGAATTCACCGCGGTACTTCGTGCCGGCTACCAGCGGGCCTAAGGAAAGGGCCAGCACGCGTTTGTCGCGCAGCGCCTGCGGCACGCTGCCCTGCGCGATGCGTTGTGCAAGCCCCTCGACGATCGCCGTCTTCCCGACTCCGGGTTCGCCGATCAGCACCGGATTGTTCTTGCTGCGTCGCGCGAGGATCGACACGACGCGCTCCACTTCGTCGTCACGCCCGATCACCGGATCGAGTTCGCCTTTGCGGGCCGCCTCGGTCAGGTCGCGCGAGTACTGCGCGAGCGTCGAAGCGCCGCCGGAGAAGACCCGGCCCAGGCTGGTCCCCAGCGACGGGCTCGCCGGCGGCGCCGGTTCGTTTCCCGGCTGCTGCCGCCGGTTGTAGGTGTCGATCGCGATCGCGGCGCCACCGACCAGCGCTGCCGCCGCCGCGGCGGCCCCGAGCACGGTCAGCGGCGCGCGGCGGCGGCGCTTCACGCAGTCATCGCACAATTCGGCCGGCACCCAACGTCCGCCGCGCAGGGCAAAGTCGTGGGTGTTGGCCGGCTTCGCGCGGCAGACCTCACAGGTAGCGGTCATTATCCTCACCTACCCCGCGGGACCGACCCCGGTTTCGCACGTCACGGTTTCGTAAAGCCGCATCTCGGGAAGATTCTTTTCGTGAGGCGGTGCTTGACCGCTCGCACGTCGAGGGAAGACGGAAGGGGAGCATCGAGGAATGGGAATGTCACTGCTGGCCTGGCTGGTTGTCGGTCTTATCGCGGGATTTCTCGCAAAATATGTCGTGCCCGGTGAGGGCCCCGGCGGGGTGCTGGGTGACCTGCTGGTCGGCGTCGTCGGCGCCTTCATCGGCGGGTGGGTTTTCAACGCCTTCGGTAACGCCGGCGTCACCGGTCTGAACCTGTGGAGCATCGCGGTGGCGTTCGTGGGCGGCGTGATTCTGCTGTTCATCGCGCGCTTGCTAAGCGGGCGCCGCGCAACGTACTAGCTGCCGATCGCGAAAGACACGCGGCGCGTTCCGGTCGGTCGGGGCGCGCCGCTGCACTTTTGGCGGCCGGGGCTGCCGCTTTTGTCGGTAGGAGGCCGCCGGGCCCTCGCACAACCTTCGCGTTTGGGATGGCCTATATCATCACCGAACCCTGCATCGGTACCAAGGACAAATCGTGCGTCGATGTCTGCCCCGTCGACTGCATTCACGGGGACGATGAGGACAAGATGCTCTTCATCGATCCCGAAGTCTGCATCGATTGCGGCGCCTGCGTTTCCGCCTGTCCGGTCGAGGCGATCTATGCCGACGCCGACGTCCCGGAAAAGTGGAAGAACTACGTCGAGATCAACGCGGACTGGTATAAGAAATAGGTCGTTGAAGCTCGCTTGCGCCGCGCGACCGCCCGCGAGCTGATGGACGAGGTCGTCGACGACGTCGGCGAACTCGATGCAAACCTGCACGACATCGCGTTTGCAAACGCGGCCTTCGGCGGGATCTCGCCGGTCGTGCGCGCGCTGCGCGCCTGCGGCGCGCGCAGCGTGCTCGATGTCGGAAGCGGCGCCGGCGATGTCGCCCTGTCCCTCGTGCGCGACGGCGTGCGGCGTGGCGTCTCGCTGTCCGTGACGTGTCTGGACGCGAGCGAGCAGATGCTCGCCATCGCGCGCTCCGCGGCGGCCGGTAATCCCGCGCTGAGCTTCGTGCACGGGGACGGAACCGCGCTGCCGTTCGATGACGGAAGCTTCGACGCGGCGCTGTGCACGCTGGCCCTCCATCATTTCGATCCCGAGCCGGCCCGCGCGCTCCTGCGGGAGCTGCGGCGCGTCGCGCGCCTAGGTCCGATCGTGTGCGACTTGCGGCGGTCTGCGTTGGCGCTGGGCGTCACCTGGCTGTGGTCGCGAACGTCGCGCAATCGTTTGACGCGCCACGACGCGCCGCTCTCCGTTCGGCGCGCCTATACGCCCGTCGAGGCCCTCGATCTGGCGCGTGCGGCGGGCTGGCGTGCGCCGCAGGTTCGGCGTGAAGCATTCTTTCGCATGACGTTGACCGACGGCAATCTGTCCGGCGAACCTTCAGCGTTTTCTCATCATCGATACGCAGAATGACCCCTGCATCGCAGAAGACAGGATGAACGACGTAATCGTTGCCGGCGGCGGACCGGCCGGCAGTGCGGCCGCGTTGCTGCTCGCTCGCGCCGGCGTCGACGTGCGGATCGTTGAGCGCGCCCGCTTTCCGCGCCGTAAGGTCTGCGGCGAGTACCTCAACGGCGGCGCCGTCGCAGCCTTGGCCCGGCTGGGCGTGCTCGACGCGGTTCGAAAGCGAGCCGCGCCGTTGCAGGGTGTGCGGTTGGTTGCATCCGGAGCGCCGCCGGTCGTCCTGCCCTTCTCCGAGCCCGCGCTGGCGTGCGCGCGCGAAGATCTGGACGGCATCCTGCTCGACGCCGCCCTCGCAGCCGGTGCGACGCTGGAGAGGGCACGGGTCGAAGACGTCATCGTGACGGGCGGGCGCTGCACCGGCCTCGCGGTGCGCGGCGACGACGGCGCTCTTGTGCCGCGCGCCGCCCGCGTCGTGCTCGGTGCCGATGGCGCGGGATCGCTTGTAGCGCGCAAGCTGGGGCTGACGCGGGGGTCCGCAGGCCGCGGGCGGTACGCGATCGGGGGCCACTACACCGGCTTCGGCACCATGGACGGCTATGTCGAAATGTATGCGGGCGGCGGCGCGTACTTCGCGCTCAACCCGCTGAACGCCGAGCGCGCGAACGTGATGGTCGTCGTGCCGCGCACGCGGCTCGCGCGCTGGGCCGCCGACGTCGATGCCGGGGTCGGCGGGGCGGCTGCCGCGCTTGGCGACGGGGTCCGCTCGTTCGCGGCCGCGACGCGCCTGGGCCAGCGGGTCTCGATCGGTCCGCTGGAACATCGCGTGCGGCGCACGGCGGTCGACGGCGCGCTGCTGATCGGCGACGCGGCGGGGTTTCTCGATCCGTTTACCGGCCAAGGCGTTTTCCTGGCGCTGACCGGCGCCGAGCACGCGGCGGCTGCGGTGCTCGCCGTGTTCGGCGGCGCCCCGGAGCGGGCCGCGTTCGGCGCGTACGCCCGCTGGCGCGAGGTCGATTTCGAGCGTCGTACGCGCCTTGCGCGCGGTGTCTCGCTGCTGATCGAAGCGCCGCCGCTCGCGCGGCGTGCCGCGCTGCGGCTCGCGCGGCGGCCGGACCTCGGTGCGCGGCTGATCGATGCACTGGCGGGCGCGGTTCCGCCGCCGCGGGCCTTCGGAATCGCACTGCTCGGGCGGCTGCTGGCATGATGGTCACGCGCACTTCGATCGACGTCGCCGCGCCGGCCGCGATCGTGTACCGCCTCGGCTCGCAGACTGCCGGCTGGCCCGACATCCTGCCGCACTACCGTTACGTTCGTATCCTCGAGGAGCGTGGTGCGATGCTGGTCGTCGCGATGAGCGCGTGGCGCGATGTTTTCCCCGTGGCGTGGGTTGCCGAACAGACGAACGATGCCGTCACGCCGCGCATCACGTTTCGCCACGTGCGCGGCTGGACGCGCGGCATGGATGTGGCTTGGACGTTCGACCCCATTCCCGGCGGCACGCGGGTGACGATCGAGCACCGGCTGGCGTTTCGCTTCCCGGTCGCCGCCGCGTGGCTCGGCAAACACCTCGTCTCGGACTATTTCATCGACGGTATCGCGACCAAGACTCTGGCCCGCATCAAACGGCTTGCCGAAGCTGCAGCGGCTGCGGAGCCTGCGACGTGAAACCCGGCGAGCACCGGGTCGCCGTAACCGGGATCGGCGTCGTGACGCCGCTCGGCATCGGCGGTCCCGCGTTTTGGGAGGGCGTGCTGTCGGAACGGCGCGCCGTCGCTCCCGTTACGCGCTTCGATACGACCGGCTACCGCTCGCGGATAGCGGCGCAGGTCGACGACTTCGATCCGCGCGACTTTTTGTCGGCCAAACGGCTGCATTGGACCGATCGCTTCGCGCAGTTTTCGATCGCCGCGGCGCGGCTTGCGATCGACGATGCCGCGTACCACCTCAACGGTGACGCCGCGGACGTCGGCGTGTACCTCGGTTCGGCGCTCGGCGGCCTCGCCTTCGCCGACGAACAGCACGACGTGTTCCGCGCCAGCGGACTCGACGCGGTGCGCCCGCTGCTGGCGCTCTCGGTGTTCGGGGGCGCGGCCGCCTGCAACGTCGCGATCGAATTCGGCCTGCACGGCCCGACGGTCGCGAACGGCAACTCCTGTGCCGCCGGTGCGGTGGCGATCGGCGACGCGTTTCGCGCCATCGCGCGCGGCGACGTTCGTGCGGCGCTCGCCGGCGGTGTCGAAGCTCCGCTCTCGCCGCTGGTCTACGGCGCCTTCACCGTGATTCGTTCGATGTCGGAGCGCAACGACGATCCTCCGGCGGCCAGCCGTCCGTTCGATACCGATCGCGACGGGTTCGTGATGGCGGAAGGCGCGGGGATCTTACTGCTCGAGCGGCTGGACGACGCGCGTGCCCGCGGCGCGAAGGTCTACGGTGAAGTGGCCGGCTACGGGCTGACCAACGACGCGCATCACATGTCGGCGCCGCGGCCCGACGGGATGATGAACGCGGCCGCGATGAAGCGCGCGTTGGACGATGCGGGCGTTGCCCCGGACGAGATCGACATCGTGAACGCGCACGGCAGCGCGACCCCGCTCGGAGACCGCTGCGAAGCGCTGGCCATGGGACGTGTGTTCGGCGCGCGCGCCGGCGGCCTGCCGGTCTACGCGACCAAAGGTCAGCACGGCCACGCGCTGGGAGCAACGGGCGCATGGGAAGCGGCGCTCTCGCTGTTCTCGATCGTCCACGATGTCGTACCGCGCAGCGTCAATAGTGAAGATGTCGATACCGAGCTCGGTCTCGCGGTGACCCGCGCGCGCACCAAACGGCCGATCCGGGCCGTCCTCTCGAACTCGGCCGGTTTCGGCGGAATCAACGCGGCGTTGGTCTTCCGCAACCCCGGCGGCTAACCGCGGAGGCCGCGCTTCAGGCGAATCTGACCCAGGCGGCGTGGATGCTTTTCAGCAGCGCCGGATACACGATCCAGCGTCGGAACGGGTCGATGAGGGCCATGTAGAACGGGGTAAGCCAACTCGCCTTCGCGACGTACACCGCGAAGTAGAAGCGATAGCCGTCCGCGGTTTGTGCCAGCGCGCTGACCGCCGCGGCGTGCGCCGTACGATTCTGCAGCTCGAGCACTTGCTCGTTCTCGAAACGATAGACGACGCGAAACAGCCCGTCGGGCGTACCGGCCGCGACGGAAGAGCGGGCGCGATCGTCGGGCGTCAGCCGGGATGCGAACGAGGTCGCAGCCGCGTTTCTTGGTTCGTCCTCGAGCCGGAAAAACCGACCCAGAAAGAACCGCAGGCGGAAGAGCGCGCGCGTCGGCGCCGGGAATCGCCCGATCGCCCGGTGCTGATTCTCCAGGGCATTGAATTCGGCCAGCGTCACGCGCTCGCGCGATCGCGGCAGGTCGACTGCCCAGACGTCGTGCAGCGGCACATCGGCGAGGAATGTATGCGCACGCAGCGGCAGCGCGCGAAATTCCCGTGGAGAAATCTGAGGCACGCTTACGTCCTCATCATTCGCTCAGAGCTGTTCGACCGCGACGATCTCGGGGACGTCCTCACGCACGACGGCTTCGATCCCGCCTTTGAGGGTTGCGTGGGAAGCGGCGCAGCCGCCGCAAGCGCCGATCATCTGTACGTACGCGACGTGCTGTTCGACGCGAACCAGCCACACGTCACCGCCGTCGGCCTGGATCATCGGCCGGATGCGGTCGAGCGCGGACTCGATCCGCCGCTCGAGTGTGGCTTGCACTTATGCGCCGAACTCTTTCATCAGGTCGTGGATGCGCCCGGCAATGGAGTTCGCATCGTCCCAATTGCGCTGCCACATGTTGCGGCCGAAGATCAGGCCGACGCAGCCCGCTTCCATCGCCAGCCGCGCCTTGTGGAGCGTGTCGTCGTCGCTGAGCTTCGAGCCGCCCGAGACGAGCACGAGCGTGCGTCCGGCCGACTTCACGACCTTCCGCAGGCCGTCGAGCTCGCTCATCGTGAGCGTGTTGTACGGCTTGGGCGCCGCCGCGGCCGCCTCCTCAGAGTTCGGCACGTTGAGCTTCACGATGTCGGCGCCGACTTCACAGGCCACGCGCGCCGCGTAGTCGACCGCGTAGAGCGAATCTTGCCCGCCTTTCGCCTTGACGGCCGAGCCGCGCGGGTAGGCCCACACGATCAGCGGCAGGCCGTATTTCTCGCACTCCCGCCGCACGTCGTTGGCCTGCTGCAGATCGCGATCTTGCGCCGGCGAGCCGACGTAGAGCGTGTAGCCGACCGCGCTGGCACCGAGCCGGACCGCGTCCTCGACCCCTGAGGTCAGCGGGCTGAACGAATTGTCATCCGGCGGGACGTTCGTCTTGCCGTTGACTTTGAGCACCAGGGGCACGCGGCCGGCATACCGCTGGTGGTACTTCTCCGCCAGCCCGATGTGATAGGCGATGCCCGAAAAGTTGCCTTCGACCGCGAGGCGCAGGACCCAGTCGGTGTCGATCGCGTCCGGATTGTCGAAAAAATCGACCGGACCGTGCTCGAGCCCCTGATCGATCGGCAGCAGCATCAGCGTCCCGTTGGCGGGGCCATGCTGGTACATCATCGTGTAGAGGCGTGCGCGCTTGCCGGTCGAGAGGTTCAGGTCCTCGAACGTCGGCCGTCGGATCGAAGCAAGCATCCGGTGAGCTCCCCCTGGTCAGTGGTCGGTCGGCCCCGGCTTCGCGCGGGCCGCCCGTCCATCATTGTGCGCCGAACGATCCGGACGCGCAACGACGGCGCCCGGGAGGGACGCCCTAGCGCGCGGCAGCCGCGGCGGCGTAGGCGGCGGCGACGCCCGTCACCGTCGCGGCGTAGAACGCGACCCCCCAGAAGGCCAGCGACGCGGGCCGGGGGTCGCGGTAGATGCGCCAGACCAGCCAGGCTCCGGCCGCCGCGGACGGAACGCCCGCCGCAAACCCGGCCGCGGTTCCCAAGTGAATGACCACGTCCGCGGTCAGCCATACGGCGACGATGGTCAGCGCCATCAGCATCCGCCAGGACTGCGCGATCCCGAACCGCACGATCACGGTCCGCTTCTGCGCCGCCGCGTCGGCGCCGGCGTCGGGCAGCTCGACGCACAGCATCATGGCCAGCATGGCAACGAACGGCGCCGTCACCGCGCGAGCGAGCGCGCGGTCGAGGCCTCCGCCGAAAGCCGCGTAGGCGGCCAGCGGGACGAGTACCGCCACGACCAGTGCGGCGTCGAGCTCACCCCCGCCGCGGCTCGCGAGCCGCAGCGGGGGCGCCGAATAGGCCCACGACAGCAGGCCGATCGCGAGACCGGCTGCGGCGACGGTGGCGTTTCCCCCGTACGCGAAGTGCAGCGTCGCCTCGGCGCCGGCCGTGGCACAGATCGCGGCCGCAATCAGCGCGACCCCGGGCGCGAGCGCGCCCTCGACCAGTGCGCCGCTCCCGCCCGACCACGCCGTTCGCTCGTGCGCGCGATCCCCGTGACGGTCGAAGTAGTCGTTCGCGTAGTGGACCATCAGTTGAAACGCGGTGACGAGCGTTTGCGTCCAGGCATACGCCCACGGCTCGACGCGATGCCCGCGCGACGCGGCAAGCGCAGCACCGAGCGCGACGCCCGCGAATCCCCCGTACAAAAAGAGCGGCCGCGAAAGCCGCACGAACGCCGCTAGGACGCGCACCGCCTTCCACGTTCGGCCGCAGGCCGTCCGGTCCCGTGCGCCGTACGCGTGCGGCTCGTATGGCGATGCGCGTGGGATTGATCGGCGTGGGAGCGATGGGCGAGCCGATGGCTGCTGCGCTGCTGCGCGCATCGTTCGAGGTGAGCGTCTGCGCCCATCGCCGGCGCGACGCGGTCGATCGTCTGGTCGCGCTCGGGGCCCGCGACGGCCACGATCCCGCCGGGGTCGCGTCCGTCGCCGACGTGGTCGTGACCTGCGTCCCGGACGCGCCGCAAGTCGAGGAAGTGCTCTTCGGTGAGCGCGGCGCGGCGCGTGGAGCGCGGCCGGGCACGCTGTTCATCGACATGTCGACGATATCGCCGATCGCGACCCGCGCGTTCGACGCGCGCCTGCGCGCTGCCGGCTTCCGATTCGTCGACGCGCCGGTCTCCGGCGGCCCGGCGCGCGCGACCAGCGGCACGCTGACGATCATGGTCGGTGCGTCGGAGGACGATTTCCGCGATGCCGAGCCGGTCCTCGCTGCGATGGGAACGCCGCGCCGCCTCGGTCCGGTCGGCATGGGCGAAGTCGTCAAGCTCGTGAACCAAATCATCATTGCGAATACGATGGTCGCCAACGTCGAAGCGCTCACGTTCGCGGCCAAAGCCGGAGCAGACATCGATGCCGTGCTCGACGTGATCGGAACCGCGACCGGAGCGAACTACCTGCTGAAGAACTGGCTCCCGCAAAGCTGGCTCGCCGGTTCGCAAAAGCCGGGTTTCGCGCTGGACCTGCTGCGCAAGGACGTGGCCGCCGCGCTGGACTCGGGCCGCGCGATGGGAGTTCCGTTGCTCGCGACCGCGCTGGCGTATCAGCTCTACACCGCCGCTTCGGGCGAAGGCCACGGCAGCGACGACTACACCACCGTCGCCACCCTCTACGAGCGCCCCGCCGGCGTCACCGTTCGCACCAAGCCCCACTGAGCGCATGCTCTTCGGCGCGATCGACGTCGGCACGAACTCGATCCATCTGATCGTGGTCGAGCTCGATGCGGCCTTCGATACCTCCCGCGTCGTCTACAAGGCGCGCGAGATGGTGCGGCTCGGTAGCGACGATGCGCTCGAGCGCGGCCACCTCTCGCGCCGGGCGATGGACCGCGGAGTTGAAGCGATCGCGCGCTTCGCCGAGGCCGCGCGCGCGCGCGGCGCGAGCCGCATCCGCGCAGTGGCGACGTCGGCGGTGCGCGAGACCGACAACGGCGAGGAATTTCGCGCGATGGTCGAGGCGCGGGTCGGGCTGCGGCTCGAAATCCTCGACGGCAACGAGGAAGCGCGGCTGATTCACCTTGGGGTGGTGAACGGCTATCCGCTCTACGACCGCGTGGCCTGCATCATCGACATCGGCGGCGGGTCGACGGAGTTCGTCGTCGCGGACGGCGATCAGCCGTATCTGGTCGATTCGGTGAAACTGGGCAGCTTACGCCTGTACGATGCCTACTTGCGCGGCCGTTCCGACCCCGTGCGCGCGGCGCGGCGGCTCGACGAGCACATCAACGAGATGCTCGCGCCGCTGGCGGAGCGGATCCGCCGCTACCGGCTCGACCTGGCGCTGGGGACCTCGGGGACGATCATGGGCCTGGCCGCGGTCGATGCGGCGGCCCGCGGTCTGGCGGTAAAGCGCGTGCACGGGTACGCGCTGACGCGCACGCGGCTCGAAGTGCTGCAGAGCGAGATGCTGGAGATGAGCGAGGCGGAACGGCGCCGCATGCCGGGGATGAACCCGCGCCGGGCCGACATCATCGTGGCCGGCAACGCGGTGCTGATCGCGGCGCTCACGCTGCTCGACCGCGAAGAACTGATCGTGTGCGAGCGCGCACTGCGCGACGGTGTCGTCGTCGATCTCGCCCAGCGCGATCGGGCCGTGGCGCAGCGCTTCGGCGACGAACGTGCGCAGCGGCTCGGCGCGGTCGAGCGTCTGGCGCAGCGCTACGAACATCTCGGCGGTCATCAGCGGCACGTGGCGCGGCTGGCGCTGGTGCTCTTCGAGCGTCTGGCCTCGCTCCACGGGCTCGCCCCCGCCGACCGGGACCTCCTCTGGGCTGCCGCGATCCTCCACGGCATCGGGCGGTTCATCGCGCAGAGCGGCCATCACAAGCACGCCGCGTACCTGATCCGCAATAGTGTCCTCGACGGCTGGCGCGACGACGAACGCATCCTCATCGCGCAGGTTGCGCGCTACTATCGCAAGGCGATGCCGAAGCCGGCGCACCTCGAGTACGCCGCGCTGGCTCCCGGCGACCGCCATCGCGTCGACGTTCTCGCGTCGCTGCTGCGGATCGCCGACGGTCTCGACATCGGACACCTGGGGACGGTGACGGACGTCGGTGCCGACCTCGAGGAAGACGGAGTTCGCATCACGGCGCAGGCGGAGAGCGACATCTCGGGCGAAGTCGAAGCGGCGATGCAGAAGGCGGACCTCTTCGAGCGAACCTTCGGCTTGCCGGTTACCATCGATGTCCTTGAGGGAGTCCGAGCGTGATCGCCATCCCGGCCGCGAAGAAGAAGATTCTCCTCGTCGACGACGAGGCGGCGATCGTGCATTCGCTGCGCTACAACCTCGAGAAGAACGGCTACGCGGTGTCGACCGCCGGCGACGGTCGCACGGCGGTCGCGCTCGCGCAGAGCGAGCGCCCCGATCTCGTCGTCCTCGACATCATGCTGCCGCTCCTCGACGGGATCGAGGCCTGCAAGGAGATCCGCAAGACCTCGACCGTCCCGATCATCATGCTGACGGCCAAGGATCAGGAATTCGACAAGGTCCTGGCGCTCGAACTCGGCGCCGACGATTACGTGACCAAACCGTTTTCGCTGGGCGAGATCATGGCGCGCATCAAGGCACGCCTGCGCCGGGTCGAGGTGGCGGCCGAAGAACGAGACGAATCGATCACGGCCGGCGAGATCACCATCGATCCCTCGCGCCAACGGCTGGTCGTGCGCGAGCGCGATGTGGCGCTGGCCCCTAAAGAGTTTCGCCTGCTCCACGTGCTCATGGAGAACCGCGGCCGCATCGTCACTCGCCAAATGCTGCTCGAAAAAGTATGGGGGTACGACTTCGAGGGCGAGCATCAGACGATCAGCGTGCACGTTCGCTGGCTGCGCGAGAAGATCGAGATTGACCCGAACAATCCGCGGCACATCATCACGGTGCGCAGCCGCGGCTACATGTTCCGCGAGTGACCGAACCCGACGTCGCTTTCGGAGCGCTGGGCGCGCTTCTGGGCGCCGTCGTGACCCTGATCGCGGTCCGCAGCAGCGGGACGCGCGTTCCGGCCGCACCGCGGCGCGATCCCGCGGTACCGCGCGAACCCGATGACGCGCGGGTGGCCCGGCTGGTTGGCGCGCTGCCCTTCGCGGCGTTTACGATCGACGGGCAGCTGCGCGTGCGCGTCTTCAACGCCGCGGCCGCAACCCTGTTCGGCGTCGACGGCGGGCGCGCCATCGGCCGCGCGATCATCGAACTGATTCCTTCGGTCGATCTGGAGCGCATGCTGGCCGCAGCGCTGGCCGGGGGAATCAGCTCGCGCGACATCATCTTCGGCAGCGGCGGCCGCGAACGGTACGTCGGGGTGACGGCACAGCCGTATGAAGGCGGCGCGATGGCGATCGCAGCCGACCGCACGATGTACCTGGCCGTCGAGCGGATGCGGCGCGACTTCTTTAGCGACGTCTCCCACGAACTGCGCACGCCGCTCTCGGCGATGAAACTGATGCTCGAAACGGTGATGGTCTCCGACGACGACGCCGAAGCGCGCACGCTATTCTTGCCGCAGATCGCGGCCGAGGTCGAACGGATGATCCGGCTGGTCCAGGACCTGCTCGAACTCGCGCGCTCGGATGCCGGCGCGCTGCCGGTGCGCAGCGAGCGCTTCGACTTGACCGAGGTCGCGACGTCGACCGTCAACTCGTTCGCGCAACGCGCCGACAAGCTCGGCGTCGAACTCGAACTCGAAGCCCCGGTCGCGGTCGATGTCGTGGCCGACCGCGGCAGCCTCATTCAGGTCACGATGAACTTGGTCGACAACGCGCTGCGGCATACGCCGGCGCCGGGGCGGGTCACGGTCGAATTGAGCCGTGACGGGGCGGATGCACTGCTGCGCGTCCGCGATACGGGAATCGGCATACCGTTTGCCGACCTGTCGCGCATCTTCGATCGCTTTTACGTCGTCGATCGTTCGCGCTCGCGCGAGCACGCCGGGACCGGTCTGGGCCTTGCGATCGCGAAGCACCTGGTCGAGGCGCAGGGCGGCACGCTGATCGCGGAGTCGGTGTACGGCCAGGGCGCGACCTTTACGGTACGC
Source organism: Vulcanimicrobiota bacterium (assembly GCA_003161555.1). Classification (GTDB taxonomy): domain Bacteria; phylum Vulcanimicrobiota; class Vulcanimicrobiia; order Vulcanimicrobiales; family Vulcanimicrobiaceae; genus Vulcanimicrobium; species Vulcanimicrobium vanleeuwenhoeki. The sequence goes on from PMOG01000074.1 coordinate 13,483, forward strand.
CTCGCGTCCGCGCCCGAGGAAGCCGGCGCGAACATTAACTCGCCTTAAGGTTGATTTAAGGCAGTCTTAGGGCTCGTCTGGGACCATCTCGGGGTGCCCGGCGTTTCGATCCCGGTCCGTGCGGAGGGCGCCGCTATACCGCGGCGCGGGTCCGCTTTTGCGCGAACCTTCGGGCGGTCGCGGGGCAATTTATCGCCTTCATTTTCGCGCACCACGCTTACGACAAAGGATTTATGAGCACTCGATTGACCCGCCGCGTCGCCGCGGTAGCACTGACCGGATTCTTCGCCTCCATCGGTGCGGCCGCGCTGCCTGCGCTTGCGGCAACTCAGCTTACCGGAGCCGGGTCGACGTTCGTCTACCCGTTTTTCTCGAAAGCGTTTTATACGTACAGTCAGCAGCACAGCGACGGACCCGTGAACTACCAGTCAATCGGCAGCGGCGGCGGCATTCAGCAATTCACCGCCAAAACGGTCGACTTCGGAGCCTCGGACGTGCCGATGAATGCGGACGAGCTGAAGGCGGCCGAGAAGGCCGGCGGGACCGTGGTTCAGGTCCCGGTTGCGCTCGGAGGCGAGGCGATCACCTATAACTTGCCGACGTCGATTCCGGGTGGCTTGCGGTTCACGCGCGAAGTAATCGCCGACATCTACCTCGGAAAAATCGGCCGTTGGAACGATCCAGCGATCGCGAAGCTGAACCCGCGAGCCTCCCTCCCCGACCTGCCCATCGTCTCCGTGCATCGCTCGGACGGTTCCGGAACGACGTACATCTTTACGGATTTTCTGAGCAACGTCTCCAAGGAATGGAAAGATAAAGTCGGCACGGGCAAGAGCGTGCAGTGGCCTGGGGCGAACACCGTCGGTGGAAAAGGAAACGAGGGCGTTTCCGGACAGGTTCGCCAAACTTCAGGCGCGATCGGATATGTCGAACTAGCATACGCAATCGAGAACAAGATGACGACCGCCCAGCTTGAAAACAAATCGGGCAAGTGGCTGTACTGCACGGCGTCGACGGTGCGCGCGGCCGCGGCAACGAAGGCCAACGTCTCTCCGACCGATTTCTCGATCGTCGACCGCTCGGGAGACAACGCGTATCCTATCGCAGGCTATACCTGGGCCTTCATTTATCAGAATCCGGTCGACAAGGCACGCGGTAAACTCGTCCGCGACGTTCTGAGTTGGGTTACCGGTGACGAAGCACAAAAGATCGCCGGGACGCTCAACTACGTTCCGCTTCCGGAAGCGGTGCAGGAGACGGCGAAAAAGGCCCTAGCGGAAGTCAAGGTCTAGAAAACGCGCAAGCCCCCTTGCCGAAATTGCGTTTCGGCAGCGAGCCCCTCGTGTACCCGTCACGGTGCACGAGGGGTTCTTGCGACCTGCTAACAATCCGGTGAAACGTCGTCGATGAGTACGGAAACTGACTCACCACCCGCCGGCCTGGGTACCGCTGCTATTTCTCGGGGCCGGATGACCCTCGGGCAGGCAATCGCGGATCGTTTCTTCCGCTTTGCGCTCCGTGGCGCGACGGCGTTGTTTGTTCTCATCATCGCAGGCCTCTTCATCGAACTCGTCCACGGATCGTGGCAAGCCATCACAACGTTTGGGCCCAAATTCCTGATCACGTCCGAATGGAATCCGGTGACCGGGAAGTTTGGGGCCCTGCCATTCATTTACGGGACCGTCGTGAGTTCGGCCATCGCGATAATCGTCGCTTCCGTCGTAGGGATCTTGGCTGCGGTCTTTCTGGCCGAGTTCGCTCCGCCCGTGATTGCAAGGCCGGTGAGCTTCCTCATCGAGTTGCTCGCCGCGATTCCGAGCGTCGTGTTCGGCCTGTGGGGACTTTTCGTTCTGGCGCCGATCCTGGCATCGACCGTTGATCCCTTCCTGCAGAGATTTTTTGGATTTCTTCCGATTTTCTCGGGCGCAATTTACGGAATTGGACTGCTTACCGCCGGGCTGCTCCTTGCGCTCATGATTGTACCGACGGTAGCCGCCATCTCGCGAGATCTGATCGTCGCAGTACCGAATGAACTTCGGGAAGCTTCGTACGCACTCGGTGCGACTCGTTGGGAAACCGTAACGCGCGTCGTTCTTCCCGCCGCGCGGGCCGGCATCATCGGTGCGTGTGTCCTGGCGCTCGGTCGCGCGCTTGGCGAAACGATCGCTGCAACCATGGTGATCGGGAACCGTCCGGCGATCTCGATCTCGCTGTTTGCCCCGTCCTACACGCTGTCCAGCGTCATCGCGAACGAATTCACGGAAGCGACGTCGGCGATCTACCTGAGTTCGCTTCTGGCACTTGGTTTGATCTTGTTCGTCATCAGCATCATCGTGAACGGTTCTGCGCGCCTGCTGATGTGGTCGATGCTTCAACGGACAAGAGCTCGATGATCGCTCAGTCCCGACTCGAGCCTTCCCGGCGAGCTCAGGGGCTCATCGGCGTTGTCCTCACGGGTTTCTGCTCGGCGCTCGCGGCCGGCCTGTTGATCATGCTGCTTGGATACGTCATCGTGCAGGGCTGGGGCGCGATCAATCCGGCATTTTTGACGCAGCTGCCGCGTCCGGTCGGCGTCTCGGGCGGCGGCGTTGCGAACGGAATCGTCGG
>PMOG01000184.1 GCA_003161555.1 Vulcanimicrobiota bacterium
TTGTTCTTGGTGCGGCGCGACAGCACTTGAATCACGCGCCGGATCTCTTCGTCGCGGCCGATAACCGGGTCGAGCTTGCCGCTTTGGGCTTCACGCGTCAGATCGCGCCCGTACCGCTCGAGCGACTGATACGTGCCCTCGGGATTCTGCGAGGTGACGCGCTGGCTGCCGCGCACCTCGCGCAGCGCCGCGAGCAGCCGTTCGCGGGTCAGCCCGAGGTCGCGGAACAGCCGTCCGGCGGCTCCGCCGTCGGCGGTCATGGCCAGCAGCAGATGCTCGACCGAGACGTATTCGTCGCCCAAGGCCTTGGCCTCGTCGTCGGCAACGGCCAGCAGCCGCGTCAGCGCGGGCGCCACCGTGACCTGGCTCTGGTCGGCGTTGGGGCCGCTGAAGTGGGGCAGGGCCGCCAGCGCGCGGGCCAGCGGCTGCTCGAGCGAGGCCGGCTCGACCCCGGCCTTCTGGAGGATCGGTGCGGCGATGCCGTCGCTTTGATCGAGCAGCGCGGCGAGCAGGTGCTCGGGTGCCGTCTGGGTGGCGTGTTCGGTCAGGGCAAGCGAATAGGCGGCGTTCAGGGCTTCCTGGACGCGCTGGGTCATGCGATCGACGTTCATTCGCACTCTATGACCGAGAGTGCCAGCTTGGGGGTTGCGTTGCCGGGCTGCGATCCGGTCGTCCGCGAGCCGCCCAGACCCCAGCTAGGCCGAAGGGCGCTCGTCCCGCACGCGGCGGGACTTGAGGTCGGTCCGTTTCAGGCTTCCCGGGACCGCGAACCCGATCTCCGGCCGCACGCCGAGCTGCCGCTTCATCTGCGCCACGAGCCGCCGGCGCAGGTCGTCTTCATCGGCACCCGGCGCGAGTTCGGCGACGACGTGGAGCTCGTCGAGGGCGGCCGGACGGGTGACGACGATTTCGAACTCGCCGTCCAGCTCCGGGAAGGTGCGCAGCACGTCCTCGATCGCGCTCGGGTAGATGTTCTCGCCGCGCACGACCAGCATGTCGTCGATACGGCCGATGATCCCGCGCGGGAAGCGCGGATAGGTGCGGCCGCACGGGCACGGCGCGTCGGTCCACTCGGCGAGGTCGCCGGAGACGAGCCGGATCATCGGCTGGCCACGCCGTTCGAGCTGCGTGTACACCGGCGTACCCGAACCGCCGAAGCCGACCGGGGTGCGCGTCTGCGGATCGAGCAGCTCGGTGTAGACGAGGTCTTGCCACAGATGCATCCCGGTGCGGTGCGCGCACTCGGTGATGTTCATCCACGGGGTGACTTCGCCCATGCTCCCGCTGTCGATGCAGAGCGCGCCGAACGTCGCTTCGAGCGCGCGTTTGGTGGCCGGAATTCCGGCCCCGGGTTCGCCCGAGAAGAACATGATCCGAAGCCCGAACTCGCGCGGATCGATCCCTTCGGCGCGCGCGGTCTCGGCGATGCGCAGCGCGTACGACGGCGTGCCGTAGAACGCGCTCGGACGCATCTGCCGCAGCCATGAAACGGCTTGCAGCGTCATCCCCGGAACGCCGGCGCCGAACGGGAACGAGGTTGCGCCCAGCCGCTCGACGCCCGCCAGCGCGCCCCACGAGCCGACGTAGAGCGAGAAGATCGAGCCGATGAAGACCGTGTCGCCGGGCCGCAGCCCGAAGCTCCACATGATGCGCGCATGCGCCTCGGCGATCCGCTCGAAGTCGTCTTTGCTCCAGGCGAAAACCGTCGGACGGCCGCTCGTACCCGAGGTCCCGTGCACGCGCGCGACCTCGTGCGGCTCGATGCACAGGTACGAACCGAACGGGGGGTGCGCGGCTTGATCGGCGCGCAAATCCGCTTTTTCAATCGTCGGCACGCGGGCAAAATCGTCCAGCGACCGGACGTCGCCGGGCTCGAGACCCGCCGCTTGCCAGCGCGTGCGATAGAACGGCGACTTCTCCCACGCCCAGGCCATCAGCCCTTGCACGCGGCGCAGAATCAGCGCGTTCCGCTCGTCGGCCGGCATCGTCTCGCGCGCGCGGTCCCAGTACGGCGCATCCTTGGCCGGACGGTAACCCGCATCGTACGCCGGCGGCCAGAGCGTGGCCTCCGGAGCGATCACGTCGAGGAGGCCGCGGCGCGGCGCGCGCGGTCGCGTCCGAATTCCGCCACCACGCGCTCGATGCCGTCGATCAACTGCTGCGTCGTCGCTTCGGCGTTGAAGATCTCGCGCACGCCGAGCGCTTGCAGTTTGGGCACGTCCGCCTCCTGGATGACGCCGCCGCCGATCACGACGATGTCGTCGACTTCGCGCTCGCGCAGGAGGCTCATGATCTTTGGAAAGATCGTCATGTGGGCGCCGGACAGGATGCTCACGCCGATCACGTCGACATCCTCCTGCACCGCGGCGGTCACGATCATCTCCGGCGTCTGGTGCAGACCCGTGTAGACGACCTCCATCCCAGCGTCGCGCAGCGCGCGAGCGACGATCTTCGCCCCGCGATCGTGGCCGTCGAGACCGGGCTTGGTCACCAGCACTTTAATGGGCATG
>PMOG01000294.1 GCA_003161555.1 Vulcanimicrobiota bacterium
CTTGCTTCGCATGTAAGGGGTCAGGAGTTCGAGTCTCCTCATCTCCACCACGTCAGGCCCGCTACGGCGGGCTTTTTCGTTTACTGTCCCTGCCTATCGGCTAGCGAAAATCAATTGTACAGCCAATAATACAGCCTGAGGTCCTCTGATCCAACCAGGCTTGATGTCGCGCGGGTGTTCTTGCCGCGGGGCGCTGCAAGAACGCATACGCCTACGCTTACCGTGGAATGGCGCTCATGGAAGGCGTGGCTGCAGGGACGGTTGGCGGCGGTCTAGGCGCGGGAGAGCTAATGGCCCAAGTAATCGAGAGCCGAACTCTCCTAAGTCGATGCATCTCCGAACTTACCGGAGCGTCCCACGATCAGGAACTGCTAACAAGCGCAAGGCGGCCCTTGTCTGACGATGCAGTCCTTGCGCGATACAGGCGCTAGGGTCCGGACTGACGCTCCAGCATGACCAGAAACCATCGACTCGTCATCGTCTGTGGGGTCGTCGGGCTCCTGGTTGTATGCGCTCGCCTGATCGAACATCACTACTATTACTTGTCGTGGGCTGCGTGCGCGCGTGGCTCAACATTAGACTTCTGCAACGTGTGGCGTTTGCAGGCATTAGTTGAGGCGCTAATTGTGATCGGATCGACAGTCGCTGCCTGGATTTACTTCGGAAAGCGCGACGCACCCAAGGGTTAGGCCAGCCGGGGGCCGCTGCTGTTAGCGCGTTGTGCGAGCGAGGACGATGCCGCCGAGAACGCTTTGGGCGAAGTCGTTGGCTGATGTTAGCTTAAGGAATCATCGAACTCGCAGCTCGCCATCGTGATAGAACGCAACAGTAAACATGCCACGACTCTACCTACAGCGTACTACACAAATCGAGCAGCGAGCGCTGAGGTTTTTCGTGCGCTCGTTGCGCTAGCCGAAGAAGCGCCCCACCAGCTTTTGCGCGCTACGGGCGTCGGCGGCACCAACTCGAACGGTTGCGTCTCGTCAGCGCTCCGGGCCGGCGCAGGGACAGAATGATCCGCTGCGGTGTGCATCATGGGTGGCAGGAGTAGGATACCGCGTCGAGAGGGCGCGGCGCGAGGCCGCTTGCATTAAAAATGAGCTGCTAGAACGCTACGGCAGGGCTTCTGCTCGCAGTCAATGCACGGTGACGGCAACCGGGCTGCTAAGCCCTGTGAGCGTCGCGAGCGGGGCTTCGTTGAGCGTCCCGCTCGGATTCGCGGCGTAGATCGTGAGGGTCGCGCCGCTGGCGTTCGCGACGTAGATCTTCCCGCTCGCGTCGACGGCGACGCCGGTCGGCCCGTTGAGCCCGGTATTGCTTCCGGCGATCGTCGCGAGCGGGGCTTCGTTGAGCGTCCCGCTCGGATTCGCCGCGTAGACCGTGATGCTCGGGCTGTTGTTGTTCGCGACGTAGATCTTTCCGAGCGCGTCGACGGCCACATCCCAGGGGACGTTCAGGCCCGTGCTGCTCCCGGCGATGGTTGCGAGCGGGGCCTCATTCAGCGTTCCTGACGGGTTCGCGGCATAGACCGTGACGGTGCCGGCGTTCGCGAATTGATCGCCGCCGGGCGCATAGATCTTTCCGCTCGCATCGACGGCAAGTCCCCGCGGCGTGGTAAGGCCCGTGTTGCTTCCCGTGATCGTCGCGAACGGGGCCTCGTTGAGCGTCCCCATCGGATTCGCGGCGTAGACAGTGATGCTGCCGAAGGTTTCGTTCGCGACGTAGATGTTGCCGAAGGCATCGAGGGCAATGCCGAGGCTGCCGTTCAGTCCCGTATTGTTTCCTCTAATTATCGCCAGCGGCGCTTCGTTGAGCGTTCCGCGCGGATTCGCCGCAAACACACTGACGCTGTCGCTGGAGGGGTTGGAGACGTAGATGAGCCCGCTCGCGTCGACGGCGATCCCGCTGATGCCCAGGAGCTGACTGTTGCTTCCGGTGATCGTTCCAAGCGGGGTTCCGACGACGGTGCCGCTCGGATTTCCGGCGTAGACGCTGATGCTTCCACCCGTGTTCGCGACATAGATGTTGGGCGACAAAGGTGAGGGGGACGGACTGGGCGACGACGAGGGCGTTGCCGACGGCCGAGCGGACGGCGTGGGCGATGGGCTCGGTGACGACGAGGCTGTTGCCGATGGCCGCGCCGACGGAGTGGAGGACCCGCTGGGCGTCGGCGTGCTTGAAGGAGCAGTGGACGGAACGTGCGCAACCGCGGTCCCGCCGCTTCCGCTGCACCCGCCAAGGAGTGCGGTGAAGACGACGGCCAAAACGATGTTGCGAAAGGCGACCGGCTGTAACTGCATCTGCTACTCCGTTACCGTGGGGATCGCGGCACGTCGGCACGAAACGGAATGCCCCATAAGTGGAACATTTTCGTTAATCCGTTGCACCGGCACTTTGCCGCGGTAGGCTTCGACGCGGCGGAGCCAACTCAGCTTGACGACCGCCCCCCGCGTCCGTGAACCCGAGACAACTGCGAGCTGCAACGATCATGCTCGCGGCAACGCCATTGTTCGATGTTCCGCGTCGCCGGGAGATGTTCGCCTCGGGCATTGCGACGCAGACGCGGCTGCGACGTCAGCGCATCGCTGCGCTCTCGATGATGCAGTGGTCCGTATTCGAACTTACCTGCGGGGACCCCATACGTGCGAAAGACGTCACCTCACAAACGGTCGAGATGTGCCGGAGGATCGAACCGACGATGCACGTTCGGTCCCTCGGCATGCTGTGGCGCGCCTTTTATCAAGCCGGGGACATCGAACAGGCACGCGCGACTGCGATGATCCAGCTCGAATTGGGCGCCGCCATCCAAAAGCCGACGGAGTGCCGAAACGCCGTGACCGCGTTGGTCGCGCTCCAAGAACGCATCGCGGACCCTGCCCTGCACGCCAAGCTCTTGGGATATGCCGGCAGCAAGTTACAGAAGTTGTTCGGGCCGGTGACGAAAATATCAGAAACGCTGCGCGAGGGTGCAATTGCGCGGGTCCAGGCCGTGCTCGGCGCCGCCGCGTACGAAGCGAACGCGGCCGAAGGCGCGGCTTGGGACGAAGCGACCGCGTATACGGAAGCGCTCAAGCTTGAACAAAGTACCGCCGGCGAATCCGGCCTGGGGCCTTAGTCGAAACGGTTGAATTCCGAGCGCAGATCCGGATCGGGATGCGCCCACACATCGCCAAATTCTGCCGCAAGCGCAGCCTGCTTTCCGGCGAGCACGGCCCAGTTGTACCACGTCCCCGGATTCTGCACGACCTCGATGAACGTTACCGGCTTCCCACGGCTGGTCTGCAATTGGACGGCCGAAACCGTCGCCTTACCGCCGCGAAAATCGTCCGCGCCGTGCGACACGAACAAGTCTGTATCGACGTAGACGACATCGCCGGGTTTCGGCGCTTCCATCGGTTCCGCGCTTTATGCGTTCACGGTGAAGCCGAGACGAGCGAGAAGGTGGACGGATCGACGTCGTAGTTGCCCGGTGCGACCGAGTCGTTCGGGTATGCGCAGATCACGCTGTTGTCCGGACCCCAGATCATGACCAGGTTTGGCGGGCCGCAGTCGGTCTGTTGGAGCCCGTAATCTTGGAGCAGCTGCGCGCCCGGACTATCCGGCTCGACTTGATACGACGGATAGTCGATCTGATTCTGATCGTCCGCGACCGAACCAAACAGCAGCGCGCCCGTCAGCGCGGCCAGCGCGAACGGGCCCCAAAAACCGCCGCCCCAATAGGCCGGTGCCGAGCGCCACGCGACGCCGTGGTTCCAGCCCCAGGAGCCCGAAGGCGCGTGTGCGTTGCGGACGACCGGGCCATGGAATCGCCCTTGGTACGGTCCACCGCTCGTGTTCGGAGTAGACGGTGCGCGCCGGTAGTTGGTGCCCGTGCCGGCTCCAGGCGCAGTCCGGCCCGCTGGTCCCTGCGGCGTGACAGGCGTGCGCGGCGGCACGTACTGCGGTGTGACCGGCGGCTGTACGGCGCGTCGCTCGACCGGCATCGGATGGGCGTTGATGTCGCGATTGAAATTGAATCCGCCGGACGGCGGTGTCACCGTCCGCGGTGGGCTCACCGTCCGCGGTTGGGAAACCGGTGGGGGAAGCGTCCGTGCTTGCGGCGGCGGCGCGGCGTGCACCGGCGGCGGCGCGCCGGAGCGGCCGCCGTTACCGCGCTGCTGAGCCGGCGCAGCGAGAGGAGCCGCGAGCAGCAGGACCAATGCGCACGCGACGGGCGCACGCCGAGTCATGATTTCACCTCGTCGAGCGTTCCGCGCACGGAGACGTACGTGCCATGCATCGTGTGCAGCAGCACCAGGACCTGATGCGGCCCGAGTCCTTCGCTCGATCGGGGCAGGTACTGGATGGCTTCCGTCAGGTTCATGAAGACCGTTCCATGATCCAGCGCGATCTCGTGCGTCTTCCCGTGCTGGCGAAGCGTGGCCACATAGGGCAAGCAGCGCTGCACGTTGCGCACGAACGAACACGCTCCGGTCGTCACCTCGAGCACGCCTTTGTGATCGGCGCTGTGAATCCACAGCGTCTGTCCGGTCAGGCGAATCCGCACGTCGCTGTAGACGTGAATCGTCCCGTCGCTCTGCTGGATACGCGTCGTACCCTCGGCGTTCGCCGGTAACGGCGTGATCAAGAATGCCGCGAACAGCGTGCAGACCAGCACGGCAGATCGAGCTCTGGGCACAGGCGGTCCTCCCTTTGAGGAACGGATACCCTGGTTTGGTCCGTCCGTACCACCCCGCACTCCCGGCGGGTGCGCACTTCGGCCTACGGGCTATAGTCTGCCAGGCGCTGCACGAAGGTGATCGAGCCGACGTCCAGTGCCGCGACGCCGTTGATCGCGAATGGATACGGTGCCGCGGCCGCATCCGGAAGCTTCGTCATCGCAACCGTCGAGGTGCTGCCGGCAACCGGCTCCAGGGTGCCGATGAAACTCTTCCCGGCGGTGACCGCGACGCATTGCTGACCGAACAAGGGCTTCAGACCCGCGAGATCCATCCTTTCCTCCCTTTTGGCGTAGCTCGCTGCCGCCGCACGGCTTAGATCGGGAAGATCGAGCTGCCTGCGGTGGACGATGTCGTCGAACCCGCGTAGAGGCACACCGCGCGCGGCGGCAGCCTGATTCCGGCCACTGCGGTGCGCCCGAAGGACGCTTTGAACGCGCCGCCGCTGCGCGGGGCGATGCCGTATCCATGCAGACCCGTCAGCTTGCCGGCGGCGGTGACGCCAACGACCTCAACGCGCACCGGTGCGTCGGACTTTTCCGGTTGAATTCCGGTCAGCGCCCCGACGAAATTACCGCCCCCGAGCGACCGGCACTGGAGCTTGCTCTTCCGAAGGACCGCGACTTGGAGCTGCACGCCGCCGAGCACTTTGACTTCGTTGTGCAAGTCCGTCGGCCGCTCCGCGTTGCGCAGCACGGCTAAACTCGACGCGTACACGCGGATCGAGTGGTGTGAGCCGACGGCTTCGTGCTGCGTCTGCTTGATGCTGACGGGGATGTCTTTCTCTTGCCCCGGACCCAGTTCGATGATCGGCTGGCCATGATTGAGGTCGACGATCCACGACGCGGGGAGGCTCTCCCGCAGCACGCTCAGCGCAAACTGTTTCGAGACCGCCGGGCTATCGTTGCGAAGATGGATGATGCCGGTGCTCGGCGCTCCGGGAGCACCGGGCGATCCCGCCGCGCCGGCTTGGAAGTAGTCGATGTTCTCCTGTTGGCCGTCGCCGTCTTGATTGGCAAAGAACGTCTCGCCGGGCACGTGGTCGAGCCGCACGCGCACGCAGGTATGGAAATAAAAGATGCCCGCCGCGATCTGCGCCGGCGTCAGCGGAAAGTTCGGCGTCCAGTTGTAGTAGACGTCGACGTGACCGCCCGGCGGAATCGAGGCCAGGCCGGGAAACGCCGCGGACGTCACCGTGCCGAGCGGAATGAAGCCGTTCGATCCGTTGATTCCGACGCCGGGCGGATTCGTGATATCGAAATGCACGACGACGTTGGTGGCCGTCAGGCTGCCGTAGTTTCGGACGCGCGCGTAAAGATGATTGACTTGTCCGATCGCCGGATCGTCACCGTTTCCGGAGGGCACGGTCCCGCCCATGAGATCCGACCAAATCGGGTAGCGGTAGGTGCCGTACCCATTGACGGGGCTGTCGATCCAGATATCGGTGGTTTCGTAGGTGTTGCCGGGCGGCTCGAGCCAGCTGTTGAGGCCGACGTCCGGCTGGCCCGATTTGTCGGCGTAGGCGATGTCGACGATATAGTGGTCGGGATCGGGGTTGGCGCGAACGGTGATGTCGATTCCGTCCGAGCTGCTCTTGTAGGTATTGCCGACATGCCACAGCGTGTCGGCCGTGGCGCCGTTGTTCTCGACGAAGACCCATCGGAAGCAGCCGTTGGGTGGGCAATCATCGATGTTCGGGTCGCCGCCTTCGACGACGCGTTCGATCAGGACGCCCTGGTCCGGCAAGCCGCTGGGGCCGTGCGTGGTCGCGAGGTCGTCGCCGAGCACGTGATGGCGCACGCTGACCAAGTAATAGAGCTTCGGACCGCCGATTTTGAGGAACGCCTTGGCGGCTTGAAAATCCGGCTGTCCTCCCGGCGGCTGCTCCTCAGCGTACAGCCCGACCGAAGCTCCGGTGGGCGGGTTGACGATCTTGTATTTGCTCGCCGGCAGCCAACCGGGGTACGCCATGTTGGATTCTTTGTTGAAGACGCCCGACTGCGCCGGATACTCGCCGTCCATCTGCTCGAAGTCGCTGTTGTAGTTGCTGGGGTGCCACGGGTTGCCGGGATTGGCTTGCATCTGGTGGCCCATCTCGTGCGCCCAGCGGCCCCAAGAGCGCGCGACGTCTTCGGACGGATTCTCGCCGACGATCGACGCGTGGACGTTGTAGCTGCCGCCCCCCGGCGGTGAAATCGAAACCGTACTGGGATAGGTGATCCCGCGGTAAAATCCGCCCGAGCGCGTGTCTTCGAAATCAACCACGACGCCGTAGACGTTCGACCAGTTGATGCTCGTCGGCGAGGCGGCGACCGCATCGTTGACGAGCGTAACGATCGCGGCCAACGACGACGAATTTCCGGCGACGTCGATGTACGACGGGCTCGACTTCGGCATCGACAGTGGGCCGGCCGTCTGATACGCGAGGTTGATGTTCCCGTACGACGTGTCGTTGCCCCAGAGCGTCGCGATATTGCTAAAGTTCGTTTGCGTCTGCGCGTTCGTGTAGCGCGCGCCGCTCGGGAAGTCGCTGAATGACACGCGCAGCACGACGAAGTTCACGGTGCCGGATAGCGCATGCACGCGCGTCGCCCCCGAGAGAAACGCAAACGCGAACACCAGGGTGAATGCAAACAACTTGCGCATCGTGGCCTCCGATCGTGAGATCGGCGCCTTGCTCGCTTTGCTCGGTTACTCCTCCCAGGAAGGCATGTGACCCCGGTCACGCGTTGAGGCGCGCGCGCCGGACCCGGCAGCCGGCGCCGGGATGAACCTCAGGGGTTAGTGGTGGCCGTTGCCCTGGTTGCCATTGCCCTGGTTGTGATATGGATCGCGCGCGACCGGATACTCATTTTCGGGTACCCAGGCATTGCGCTGGACGCCCTGGTGCCGCGAGCGATAGTACTGCGCTTCGTTCTGGGTGACGTAATAGCGACGGTTGTTGCGCACGTAGTAGGGGTGGTTGCTGCCGTCGTACAGGAGCGCGCCGACGATGGCGGCGGCACCGGCGACGATGGCGGCGGTCGAGGCGGTGTCGGCCTTAGCAATCGTCGGGGTTCCAGCGAAAGCCGCGAGGGTCAGCAGACCGCCGAGCGTGGTCGAAACGAGATGTGAAGATTTCATCTTTGAGATGTTCCCGCCGCACCGAGCCACGTAACGGCTCCTTTCACCCTGGCAAAATGCTGGCAGTTTGCTGAGACGCGCTGCGCGCGTCGCACGATATCGCTACGGGGCCCGGGAAGAATCCCGCAGCCCGGAAACCGGCCCGTGCCGTGATCCGGGTGCGAGATCTTCGACCTGGTACACGTCGGCGGGGACGTTCGGTCTGGGCTTGCGAACTCGTGCGCGGACCATCCACCGACGCGAGGTAGCCGTATGGAGAACCCGCCCGCCGTTCCGCTCGCCCGCGAAGCCGACGGCCTCAGCGATAAGGCACGGATCGACCAGATAAATGCCCGCGTCGGCGAGATGCAGCGGCAGTATCTGAAGTGGTCGCGGAGCGCAAAACGCGGCTACCACTTCTGGAACGTACTGACCGTGGTCTTCGGAGCTGCGGTTCCGGTCGTCGTGCTGGTCGCGCCCGCGATCGGCTCCTCGGCCACGGCACCCTGGGTACCGGCCACGGCCGGCATTCTCGGCGCGGCCGCAACGCTGGCGAAGTCGATCGACTCGATCTTCAAGAATCACGATACCTGGCTGCGCAACGACAGCGCGTTCGGCAAGATCACCAGCGAGCGATTTCTGTTCGAAGAACGCGCCGGTTGGTACAAGAACATGACCGATTCCGACCGCATCACCCTGTACGCGCAGCGGGTGAACGACGCGATTGGATCCGAGTCCGACCAATGGACGGGGACGGAAAACGCCCCGGCGGAGACGCGATCCTGATCGCGACCACTGCGACACCCGCTGGCCGGGCGTTAAGATCGAGTTCGGCACGCGCGCCTCGGCGGAGCCGGTCGCGGCCGGACCGAAGCCTGTGTTCAAAGGCGCGCGCCGACTGCGGTGTCGCGGTGACGAGAGAGGACGACGAGTGAGGCCCCCAGAGCGGCCGCCGGTTCTGATCCGGTGGATTGCGCGCCCCGATGCCTGCGCCGATTGCAAACGGATCGCGGCCGGCTCGCCCTACGAACGGCTGCCGACGTGGCCTGGTCTTGGCGACACGCGATGCGCGGTGTGCCGCTGCTCGGTCGAAGGAACGCGCGCCGGAAACGTGATGGCGCCGGCTTCCGGGGCGGCGGCATCGCGGCCGCCGCAGCCGGCCGCGACACCGGCGGCCGTGGTCCCGCCGCCCTCTGCGACGATCGCCGACGCCGCGCCGCTCGCGGACGCCGCGGCGCTCGCGATGCCGGCAGAGTTCACTCCCGCAGCGACGGCAATCCCGGATCCGGCGCCGCCGGCGAAACCGGCGAACATCACCGCACTGCGCATCGCGCCGCTCGAACGTCGTTGGACGCTCGCCCTGGGTGCGTTGATCTTCATCGCGATCGTCGCCGCCTTGATCGGGAGATGAGCGCGGGCGGTCCGGCTTGGAAGTTCGACGGCGTGCGCGTGATCGAGGGCTGCGACCTCGATCCGAACACCCCGCAGACGGCCGGCATGAATCGCGCGGCGGCGATCACGACCGCGAGCGCGGGCGCGAAGCAGCTCTGGGCCGGCACCGTGACGATCGATCCCGATGCAAAGACGGGCGCCCATCATCACGGGCCGGTCGAAAGCGTGATCTACGTGGTCGCGGGACGCGCGCGCATGCGGTGGGGCGAGCGGCTCGAGTTCACGGCCGAAGCCGGACCCGGCGACTTCATCTTCATCCCGCCCTACGTCCCGCATCAGGAGATCAACGCCTCGAACGGCGAGGCCTTGAGCTGCGTCCTGGTGCGCAGCGGCCAAGAGCCGATCGTCGTCAACCTGGACATCGAGGCGGCCGAACCGCCCGAAACGGTACGCTGGGTCGACGACCTGCACCACTGAGCGCCCGTTCACAAAGCGGCGAACCGGCGCGGCCTCCCTTTCGCCATTCGGCGGAGGTCCCGGGGAGGGATGCGCCCGTCGCCCGTTCGAACCCCGGACTCAATGCTTCGGCTCCTTACGCTTCGAGCGACGTTCTGTTTTGCGTTCCTCGTCATCGCACTGCAGCCGTCGCCCGCTCTGGCGGGGCACATCGGTACGACCGAAGCCTCGTACGTGGCCGTGCTGCGTGCGATCAACCCGAAGCTGCCCGTCGAGCGCGCTCGCGCCTATGCCCGCTCGGTGATGGCCGATGCCTGGCGCACGCATCTGGACCCGCGCTTCATCATGTCGATCGTGACGGTCGAATCGCGCTGGCGTTCGAACGCGGTATCGCGCGTCGGCGCACGCGGCCTGGGTCAGTTGATGCCGCACACGGCGGCGACGCTCGGCGTGAACGCCTGGAATCCGTCGGACAACTTGCGCGGCACGTCGCGCTATCTTTCGACGCTGATGAATCACTTCGCCGGCCGCAAGAACGGCATCGAACTGGCCATCGCGGGCTACAACGCCGGGGCTCGCGCCGTCGAGCGTTTCGGCGGCATCCCGCCGTATGCGGAGACGCAGAACTACGTCGTGCGCGTGCTCGACGTCTGGAAGGAACTGAAACTTCGGATCGGTCCCGCACCGGCTCCCGCCGCTCGCGCGGTGAAAACGCCGGAGGAGCGGCAGTGGCTGACGGCCGTCGATGCGGTTTTGCCGCAGGGCACGCCGATCAAAGCGGCGGGAACACTTCCCGCAGCGGCAGCGCCGCCTACGGTGACGGCGCCCGCGGACGCCGCGGAGCGCTAGAGTTTAAGGCGCCTTGCTCGGGGCCGCCGTCGGCGGCGCCGTCGACGCTGTCGGTGCGCCGGGCGCTGCTGACCCGCCGCTCGGCGCGGGCGTGCCCTTCGGGTGCGGAAGGGCGTAGAGCGCAAAGATCGCCGGCCGGTTCGCGATCAGCTTGAGCGGCGCGTCGGTGCCGGCGAAGAGGATTCGCTGGGGCGGCAAGGTGGGCGTCGCGCTCGGCGCGGCAGCGCCCGGGGCGAGGCTGGCGCCGCCGCTCGGAAGCGGTCCGGTGACCGGCACGTTCCCGGCCAGCCCCGGCGGGCCCTGACGCATCAGCGTGCCGGGCGCGAGGGAGGCGGGTATCGCCGGCGCACCCGACGGTGCTCCGCTCGCGCCGGCCGCCGCTGCGGCGAGCGGAGCGGCGGTGCGCACCACCATCGGCGGCGGCGTCCCAACCGTGTCGAGTTCGGCGACCGACAGGTGATATGCGCTGTCTTTCTCGCCCGAGTTCCAGAGCGCGAGACCGAACTCGCCATCGCGGTACTGGGTCGCGATCTCGCGCGGGACGTCGAGCGTGATGCGCGGATAACTCGAGAGCGTGACGTCGTGGGTGGGCAGCAGTTCGAGGTACGCCAGCGCACGCGCGGGCCGCTCGCGGGTGCGTTTGTTCTTGCCGCTGCCGCTCTCCAGGTTCAGATCCGGGCCGTCGGCGGGCTTCACGACCGAAAGCGTGGCCCCGATTGAAATGGAGACCGGTGTCGGCGAGGGGTAGGGCGTGCCCTTGGGCGGCGGCGTCTTCGTCTCCGGCGCGACGCTGGGGAACGCGATCTGGCCGCTGTAGCCGCCGATCTCCGGCAGCACCTGAAAACCGGTGTTGGTCCCGATCGTCAGGATGTTGCTCTGCGCGCTCGGCGTCGGTGACGGCGTGTTGTTGCCGAAGTTCGGTGTCCCCATCGTTGTGGGCATCGCCGAACCCGAGCCGAACGAGCCGGAACACGCGGCTGCAGCCGCGCCGAGCACGAGGCAACAGGCCGCCGCAGAGAACCCGCGCGCTACGTTCATCGGAAGCGGGGGTTCGCGGCACACACCGGCGTCCCCGCCGTTGTCATCCCGTTCTCAGAAAGCGTGAGCGTCAAGCGGTCGTCTCGACGTAGATCTCGGCGCCCTTTTCGCGGAACTCGGCCGCCTTCTCGTCGAGGCCGCGCTGTGCGTACTCGCGGACGTCCTGGGTGATCTTCATCGAACAGAAGTGCGGCCCGCACATCGAGCAGAAATGCGCGACCTTCGCGCCGGCGGCCGGCAGCGTCTCGTCGTGCATGGCTCGCGCGGAGTCGGGGTCGAGGCTCAGATTGAACTGATCCTCCCAGCGGAATTCGAAGCGCGCCTTCGAGAGCACGTCGTCGCGGTGTCGCGCACCGGGATGGCCTTTGGCGATGTCGGCCGCGTGGGCGGCCAGCTTGTACGCGATCACGCCGTCCTTGACGTCGGCTTTATCGGGCAGCCCGAGATGTTCTTTGGGCGTCACGTAGCAGAGCATCGCGGTTCCGTACCAGCCGATCATCGCGGCACCGATCGCCGATGTGATGTGGTCGTAGCCCGGCGCGATATCGGTCACCAGCGGTCCGAGCGTGTAGAACGGCGCCTCGCCGCACAGCTCCAGCTGCTTGTCCATGTTCTCTTTGATCAGGTGCATCGGTACGTGGCCCGGGCCTTCGATCAT
>PMOG01000237.1 GCA_003161555.1 Vulcanimicrobiota bacterium
TTCATCTCGCCGGCGGCGTAGCCTTCCGCGTGGATGTAGGAGATCTCTTTGAGTTTGAGCGCGCCCTCGAGCGCGGTAGGGAAGTTGACGTAGCGGCCGAGGAAGAGCACCGAACGTGCGCGGCGCACGCGCTTGGCGACCATCTTGATGTCGGCCGAGGTATTGAGGACGACGTCGATCGCGGCCGGCAAGAGTTTGGTGC
Organism: Vulcanimicrobiota bacterium; assembly: GCA_003161555.1. Classification (GTDB taxonomy): domain Bacteria; phylum Vulcanimicrobiota; class Vulcanimicrobiia; order Vulcanimicrobiales; family Vulcanimicrobiaceae; genus Vulcanimicrobium; species Vulcanimicrobium vanleeuwenhoeki. The sequence goes on from PMOG01000237.1 coordinate 203, forward strand.
CTTCGGCGATTTCGCGCAGCCGCTCGAGCGGCGCCGAACGCCGGATGCGCGCCAGATAGAGGGCGAGCAGCGTCGCGGCGATAGCCTGCGAGACGTAGGTCTTGGTCGCCGCGACCGAGATCTCGGGACCGCCGCGCGTGTACAAGGTCGCGTCGGCCAAGCGCGTCAGCGCCGAGCCCACGACGTTTGAGATGCCGATGATCGGCGTGCCCTCCTCACGCGCGATCTTGACCGCCTCGATCGTGTCGGCGGTCTCGCCGGACTGCGACATCGCGATCGTCAGCGTGCGCGCGTCCATGTAGCGGTCGCCGTACCGGAACTCGCTGGCCAGTTCCATCTCGACCGGCAGCCGGCACAGCGAGCGCATCAGGTACATGCCGACCATCCCGGCATGATACGCGGTGCCGCACCCGGTGATCGAGATTTTCGTCATCGCGCGCAGTACGATCTCGTCGATCTTCAGTTCGGCCCCGAGCTGCACGTCGTGGTTTTCGTCGATCCGTCCGGCCAGCGTTTCTTTGATGACGTTGGGCTGCTCGAAGATCTCCTTGAGCATGAAATGCTTGTAGCCCGACTTCTCGGCCGAACTGGCGTCCCAGGTGATGCGCTGGACATCGCGCTCGATCGGCTTGCCGTCGAATGCCGTCAGGGCGTAGCCGTCGCGGCCGACGGTGACCATCTCGCCTTCGGCGAGCACGACCACGTCGCGCGTGTACTGCAGCATCGCGGGGATGTCCGAGGCGACGAACATCTCCCCTTCACCCAGGCCGACGATCAACGGCGAGGCGCCGTTGCGCGCAAAGATCAGCTGGTCGGGGTCGTTCGAGGAGATCACGCCCAACGCGAAGGCGCCGTGGACTTGCGCCAGGGTGCGGCGCAGCGCTTCGACCAGGTCGCCCTCGTCGTGCGTTTCGATCAGGTGCGCGAGCACCTCGGTGTCGGTCTCGCTGCGGAAGATGTGCCCTTGGGCCAGCAGCCCAGCGCGGAGCGCGGCGTAGTTTTCGATGATGCCGTTGTGGATGACCGCGATCTTCCCGCTGCAGTCCATGTGCGGGTGGGCGTTGGCGTCCGAGGGACGGCCGTGGGTGGCCCAGCGGGTATGCCCGACACCGGTCATGCCGTGGAGCGCCTCGCCGTTCCGCAGCCGGGCGGCGAGGTTGGCCAGCTTACCTTCGGCCTTCGAACCGGTCAGGCGGCCGTCGGAGTCGATGACCGCGATCCCGGCCGAATCGTAGCCGCGGTACTCAAGCCTCGACAAGGAGTCCATGATGATCGGGACGCTGTCACGCTTCCCGATGTATCCGACGATCCCGCACATGTCTCGATCAACCCCCGCCGGCCGGTGAATGGTTCTCGCGGCTTACTTGATACCTTCGCGCGTGCGCTTGTAGGGGATCTTCCCGGCGCGCACTTCGTTGAACGCCGTCGATACGGGCTTGTTCGGGTTGACGCGATCGGTCAGCGGCGGCGCGCCGTTGTTGAGCTGCTTCGCGCGTTTGGTGACCACGTTCACCAGAGAGAATTTCGAATCGACGTGCTTGAGCAGTCCGTCGAGGTCGCCGAATACGCTGTCGCTCATTTAGGTGTTTTCCAGTTCTTTCAGTCGGTTGTCGGGGTAGCGGTGGATGCGGTACCGTTCCGCGCGGACGATCGCTTCGAGGTCGTCGATCGCTTGCTGGGGCTTTGCTTCCTCGTTGATCACCAGGTAGTCGAAATTGCGGGCGAAGGTGAACTCATCGTGTGCGGTCTCGAGCCGCGCGGCGATCTGCGCGTTGGTTTCGGTGCGCCGCGCCTCCAGGCGCGAGCGCAAATACGAGAACTTGTCGGGAACGATGAAGATCAGCACCGCCCCCGGAAACGCACGCTTCATGGCGAGCGCCCCGTTGACTTCCGGTTTCGAGACGACGTCATATCCGGCTCGAAGGGCCTCGTCGATGAACGATCGCGGGGTTCCGTAGAGATGCCCGTTGTAGGTGCGCGTCTCCAGAAAACCGTTGACCGCCATGCGACGCTCGAACTCCGGCCGCTCGAGGAAGAAGTAGTCGACGCCGTCGCGTTCGCCGGGGCGCGGTGGGCGCGTCGTTGCCGACACGGAGTACAGAAAGCGCTCGTGGCGAGCCCGCAGCCCCTCCACCAGCGTGTCCTTTCCGGCCCCGGACGGGCCGGACACGACGAACAGCAGTCCCGGCCCGCTCAGGACGCCTTTTTCCTCCGCAAGGCTCAAACACGAAGAAATACGGAATGGGCGAGAAAGCACCTGCCGGGCTGATGACGACGGACTGGCTCCTGATGCGGCGAGCGGCCGCCGAACTCGAGCGAGCCGTGCGCGGCGGGCGGGTCACCGACGCCGGCCTGCTCGACGACGGCCGCGTCGCGCTGCGATTCGGCGGTTTGGGCCGCGGCGGCACGCCGACCCTGGCGATCGACGCCTTCGGGTCGCCCCCGCTGGTGACGCTCGAGCTCGACGAGCTGGCCGTGCGCAGCGAGCCCGGCTGGCTGCGCTCGGTCGGAACGACGCTGCGCGGCATGCGGCTGAGCGCCGTGCAGGCGCGCCACGGCGACCGCGTGATCGTGCTGACCTTCGGCACCGCCTCGCGCTTCGGCGTCGTCAACGAAGTCCGGCTGGTGCTCGAGCTGGTTCCGCGCTACGGCAACGTCGTGCTGCTGCGCGACCGCGTCGTCGTCGCCGNNTTGCCTCCATTGCCGCGGGCCACGCTGGACGCGGCGGGGTTCGCCGAGGCTTGGGCGGCTGGGGCCGACGCCGCCGCCCGGGGCCGCGCCCTGGGCGGCTTCTTGCCCCTTCTTCCGCGTTTGCTGGCGGCGTCGGTCGTAGCCGAACCGGAAGCCGTCCCAGAGCGTCATGGGACGGCGGTGCCGCCGGCCGAGCGGGCCGCGGCGCTGCTCTCGGTGGCCGAGCAGGCCGCGCCGCAGCCGGGCGCGGTGCACACCTACCGGGA